>PUOZ01000025.1 GCA_003553165.1 Thioalkalivibrio sp. | reverse complement strand
TGCCCAGGTAACGCACGTCGGTCACGACCTCCGCCTCGGGCGGCACGTCCCTGCGAAAGCTCTCGAAGATCGTGCTGCCGCTGTAGCCGCCCTTGATGAAGACGCCCCTGAGTTCGTAGTCCTTCAACTCGGTTCCCATGGACGCACAATACTCGCTGGCGGATGCGTTGATCATCTCGCCGGTGAACAGCTTCTTTTCGACCATGGCCTAATGGTAGCGCGTCTGCCAGCGAAGGGAAGGACCATTCGATTTTTTACATCGACCAGGGGCCGAGAAGCGGGGTCCGATCGGTAATCCCATCCCATCCGATCCGGACAGGGGCCCCAGCCTCCCGGGTTCCACTGCTTCGCGAACAAGGAGGGCGGCTGCGGTCGTTCGGATCACTGCCCGCTGCCATGGCGCAATCCGCCCGCTGGTCTGCTAATCTCAGTGACCGTAGCCTGGCACGATCCGGCGCGCGGCACCGCCCACGGAGCAGAACTCACCGGTCACGGACCAGAGTTACGGTCACGCCCGTGAGACCGGGCTTCGCACTTGGATCAGCCACCACTGTCGCCGGCCGGCGCCGGCCGACAGCGCATCGACATGCAAGGGGATGGACACCAGTTATGCTCGAAATCAGGATTCATGGCCGCGGCGGGCAGGGCAACGTCGTTGCAGCCTACCTGCTCGCCTCCGCCGCAATCGACGGCGGGCGCTACGCACAGGCATTTCCGGCCTTCGGCGCGGAGCGCAGGGGCGCGCCCGTTGCGGCCTTCGTGCGCATCGACGAACAGCCCATCCGGCGCCGCTGCCAGGTGCGCGAGCCTTCCTTTCTGATCGTCCAGGACCCAGCATTGCTGGAGGTCCCCGGGACGCTCGCCGGCCTGCAGGCCCACGGCACGATACTGGTCGACGGGGCCGAAGCCGGCATCGACGATTCCGGGGACAACGAGATCATCACCATGCCGGCCACACGCCTGGCCATGGAGCACATCGGTCGTCCGGTTCCCAACACGGCCCTGCTGGCGGCGTTCATCACGCTCACCGAGCTGATGCCGCTCTCGGCGCTGATCGACGCTCTCGCGGAGCGGTTCAAGGGCCCGGTGCTCGAAAACAATCAGAAACTGGTCGAGGCCGCGGCCGCGACCGTCGAGGCCGGTCGCTGGCGGGAGGTGGCAAATGGCATTAGCGCTTGAAGGGTCCCAGGCCCTTGCACGGACGATCGCCCTGTGCCGGCCGCAGGTGGTCGCGGCCTACCCCATCACGCCCCAGACGCACATCGTCGAGGGCATCGCCAAGCTGGTGGCCGACGGCAAGCTGGACTGCGAAATGGTCAGCGTCGAGAGCGAGCACTCCGCCGCCTCGGTCGCGCTGGGTGCTGCCGTCGCCGGTTCCCGCGCCTATACAGCGAGCGCCTCGCAGGGCATCCTGCTGATGGCCGAGGTCCTCTTCGACATAGCCGGCCTGCGGATTCCGCTGGTGATGACCTGTGCCAACCGCGCCTTGTCGGGGCCGCTCAACATCTGGAACGATCAGCAGGATTCGATGGCCGTCCGCGATGCCGGCTGGATCCAGCTCTACTGCGCGACCAACCAGGAGGCGATCGACACCACGGTGCAGGCCTTCCGCATCGCCGAGCGCTGCGAACTGCCGGTGATGGTCTGCGTGGACGGCTTCACCCTGACCCACACGCTCGAGCCGCTGGATCTCCCGAGTGCGGAACAGGTGGATGGCTACCTGCCCGCGTACCGCTTCCACCACGGTCTCGATCCGGCCGATCCGCGCAGCCTGGGCACGCTGGTGGCACCCGAGCATTTCAGCGAGGTCCGGCACGCGCATCACCAGGCGCTGCTTCGCGCCCAGACAGAGATCGAGAAGGCAGACAACGACTGGGCCGAGGTCGTCGGCCGCCACTGCGGGGGGTTGCTGGAAGTCCGGGGCGACCCGGAGGCCCGGCTTGGTATCCTGACCCTGGGCTCGGTCCTGGGCACCCTCGAGGATGCCATGGATAACGACCCCTCGCTGCCGCGTGCCCGCTTCATCAAACTGCGCAGCTACCGGCCCTTCCCGACGGAGGCCCTGCGGGAGGCCTGCGCAGGCCTCGATACCCTGATCGTCCTGGAGCGTGCACTCTCGCCCGGCGCCGGCGGCATCGTCGGACCGGAAGTGCAGACCGCGCTGATCGAGATGGAAGCGCCGCCGCGAGTACACAACTTCGCCGCCGGACTGGGCGGACGCGACCTCTCCCTGGACCTGTACCAGCAACTGGTCGATGCCGTGCTGGGCGAAAACCAGCGCAAAGGCTTCTCGATCATCGACGCCGACCCCACCCTGCTACCGGAGGCGGACCGCTAAGGCTATTGCCCGAAAACCGGATACCGGATTGCGCCGGATTTTCGTTCGCCGCCAAGACGCCAGCACGCGCGCATGGTCATTCCATGCAACCGTGATGGCAACTCAGCGGACGGACGAAAAGACAAGCAAGATGGCATTTGGTTTGGCAGAACTTGCCCAATGCCCGCTGTGACTCGAGGAATGGCCATGAACGAACAGCCCCTGCAGTCCCTGGACGCCCTGCGCGCCCAGCAGCCCCGATTCCGCGGGCTGGAATCCGGCCACCGTGCCTGCCAGGGCTGTGGCGAGGCCCTGGCGGCGCGCCTGGCCACCGAGGCGGCGGGACCCGATGTCGTGATCGCCAATGCCACCGGCTGCCTTGAGGTCTTCACCACCCCATGGCCCCAATCCGCCTGGCGCCTGCCCTGGATCCACTCGGTGTTTGGCAACGTGGCGGCTGTCGCCGCCGGCATGGAGGCTGCGCTCAAGCAACAGGGCCGCGCCACCCAGGTACTGGCCTTCGCCGGCGACGGCGGAACCTTCGACATCGGGTTCCAGGCCCTCTCCGGCATGATGGAGCGCGGACACGACGTACTGTTCATCTGCTTCGATAACGAGGCCTACATGAACACCGGGGTCCAGCGCTCCGGTTCGACACCGCACGCCGCGATGACGACGACCTCGCCGCCCGGCGCGGTGCGCATGGGCAAGCGGCACATGAAAAAGGACATCCTCTCCATCATTGCCGCGCATCACATCCCGTACGCCGCAACCGCATCCGTCGCCTACCCCTCCGACCTGCGCAACAAGGTGCGTCGGGCCATGGACACCGAGGGCGCGAGCTTCCTCCAGATCCATTCGCCCTGCCCGCTGGGCTGGGGGCACGACGGATCGCTGACCATCGAGGTCGCGCGGCTCGCCGTGCAGACGGGACTGTTTCCGATCATCGAGATGGAGCGCGGCGAACTGA
>PUOZ01000264.1 GCA_003553165.1 Thioalkalivibrio sp. | reverse complement strand
GCCTGCCCGAACTCAACCGCGAGCGGATCCGCGAGGCGCGCCTGCTGGCAGTCCCCGGCTGCTACCCAACGGCGGTGAGCCTGGGGCTGCTGCCACTGCTGCAGGCCCGGGCCATCGACCCGACCGACATCATTGCCGACGCCAAGAGCGGGGTCAGCGGCGCCGGGCGCAAGGCGCAGGTCGGCGGATTGTTCGCGGAGGTGGCGGAGAACTTCCGCGCCTACGGCAGCGCCGGGCACCGGCACCTGCCCGAGATTCGCCAGACCCTGGAGACCGTGGCCGGCGTGCCGGTGGGGCTTGTCTTCCAGCCGCATCTGGTGCCGATGATCCGCGGCATCCACGCCACGCTGTATGCCCGGCCGCTGGACGCGGACATGGACTTCCAGGCCCTGTTCGAGGCCTTTTACCGGGAAGAGCCTTTCGTGGACGTGCTGCCGCCTGGAGCACACCCGGAGACCGCGAGCGTGCGCGGTACGAATCTCTGCCGTATCGCGGTCGTGCGCCCCGTTCAGTCCGGGCGCCTGATGGTGTTGTCGGTGATCGACAACCTGGTGAAGGGCGCTTCCGGGCAGGCGGTGCAGGGCATGAACCTGATGTTCGGCTTTCCGGAAGGCCAGGGTCTCGTGGCGGTACCGGTCTTTCCATGAGCGACATCATTACACCGCGAACGCGGGTATTCTTGACTATTGCCATCGGTCTTCATAGCGTATGGGGCCAACGTACACCTAGAGAGACTTCATCATGGCTGACACGATGACCGCCACTGCCGACGCCGACATGGAGATGCCGAGCCCTCTGGTCTTCACCGACGCGGCTGCGACCAAGGTGAAGAGCCTGATCGACGAGGAGGACAACGCGAACCTGAAGCTGCGCGTCTTCGTCAGTGGCGGCGGCTGCTCCGGATTCCAGTATGGTTTCACCTTCGACGAGACCGTCGGCGATGGCGACACCGTCGTCGAGAACGGCGGGGTGACGCTGCTGATCGACCCGATGAGCTTCCAGTACCTGGCCGGCGCCGAGATCGATTACAGCGAGGGGCTGGAAGGCGCCCAGTTCGTGATCCGCAACCCGAACGCGACCACCACCTGCGGCTGCGGCTCCAGCTTTTCGACCTGATCGGTCGCGGAAAAACACATGCTGTCAGAGGCCGAGGGGGTGCCCCTCCCGGCCTCTTCGTGTTTCAGGC
This sequence comes from Thioalkalivibrio sp., assembly GCA_003553165.1. Lineage (GTDB taxonomy): Bacteria > Pseudomonadota > Gammaproteobacteria > Ectothiorhodospirales > Ectothiorhodospiraceae > Thioalkalivibrio. The sequence continues at coordinate 2,121 of PUOZ01000264.1, read as the reverse complement.
TTTCTGGATCGCGCCGTCGACGGGACGGGCGCCGGGGACGATGCAGCCGAGGATGCGCGGCCCTGCGGCTCCGGTGACCTCCGGGATGTTGCCCGCCTCGGCATGAATGGTCTGCCGTGCCAGCCAGGCAAAGGCAGCCGCCTCGACCTGTTCGGCAGGAAGACCGAGATCGCCGGTTTCAAGGACCGGGATCGCCCCCAGCGCGTCGCGCAGGCGACGCATCAGTTCCGCGTTGCGCACACCGCCGCCGCAAACCAGGACCTCGATAGGGTGATCGCCGGGTTGCTCGCGGAGCACGGCGTCGGCGATGACGCCCGCCGTGAATTCCGTGAGCGTTGCCTGCACATCGATGTCAGCCACGCGGTCGGTCGCCTTGGCAAGGCGACCTTCGAGCCAGCGCAGGCAAAAGTACTCCGGACCGGTGGTCTTCGGTGCACCCAGCGCGAAAAAGGGGTCCGCGCGCAGGGTTTCCAGCAACTCCGCGTTGACCTTTCCGTGTGCCGCCCATTGGCCGCCGGCGTCGAAGGGGAGGCCCTTGAGTTCGCGGATCCACGCGTCCATCAGCGTGTTGCCCGGCCCGCAGTCATAGCCGAGGACCGGCTGCCCCGGCCTCAGCCAGGTGATGTTGCTGATGCCGCCGATATTGACTACCGCACGCGTCACCGCGCCATCGGCGAAACAGGCGGCATGAAGTCCGCAGGCGAGCGGGGCGCCCTCGCCGCCGGCGGCGATATCGCGCTGCCGGAACATGGCGACCGTATCGATTCCGGTGCGCTCCGCGATGCGGAAGGGATCACCGATCTGCCAGGTGAAACGCGGGGTCGCGGTGGGAGCGTGATGCAGGGTCTGGCCATGGCTTCCGATCGCGCGCACGGCCTCCGCTTCAAGGCCGGCCTCGTGCAGCAACGCCAGCACGGCGTCGGCGAAGACGTCACCGATCGCGGCGTCCAATTGCCCCAGTTCCTGGAAATGGCCGTGCCCGGCCACAGTCAGCCGGGCGAGATCCGTGGCGACTGTCTCCGGGTAGCTGTGGCGGATGTGAGCGCGCACCTGCCATCCGAGCGGCCCCCCTTGCGCGGCCAGAACCGCCTCGACGCCGTCCCTGCTGGTACCGGAAATCAGCCCGATGTACAGCTCGGGCACTCGTACTCTGTCAAGGTGATCCTTTCGCATTCAGCGCCCCTGTGGTGTTTCGCCGCAAGGCGCGCCGCGCAGGCAATGGCTCATCCCTTGTCAAGCGGCGCAACGCGGCGGCGGGACACCACAGGGGCGCCCTTCGGGTTGGCCTGTCAGCGTGCCTGGCGGTGTTGCGGCTATTGCAAAGGACCCGGGCCATTTGCTGCGCGCCGCGCCTTGCCAGGGACGCTGACAGGCCAACTGAATGCGCAAAGATCACCTTGACAGAGTACTAGGTGCCTGCGCCCGTCGCGCCCTCGGCCAGTTGGGTCTCCCGCAGGGTCTCGATGGCGGCGAGCAGCGATGCCGTCTCCTTGCGGAACGCCTCCATGTGCTTGGGAGGGAGTGATTCGGCGCGGGGCAGATCGACGGTGACCGGGTTGACGGGCTTCTCGCGCACGTGGAATTCGTAGTGCAGGTGCGGGCCCGTGGCCAGCCCGGTCATGCCCACGTAACCGATGATCTCGCCCTGGCGGACCCGTGAACCCACCGAATGTCCGCTGCGATAGCCGTTCATATGCGCGTACAGCGTCCGGTAATTGTTGCCGTGATCGATGATCACGGTCTTGCCGTATCCACCCCGGGTTCCGCGATGGACAATGCGGCCGTTGCCGGCGGCACGGATCGGGGTGCCGGTGGGTGCGGCATAATCGACACCCTGGTGCTGGCGCGTGTAGCCAAGGACGGGATGCTTGCGGGGACCGAAATTCGAGCTGATGCGGCCGACGTCTACCGGCGTGCGAATGAAGGCCTGTCGCATGCTCTCGCCGTCCGGCGTGAAGTAGTCGGGATCGCCGCCTTCGGGGGCGAAGCGCAGGGCGTGCAGCGTGCGGCCCCGGTTCTGGAACTCGGCGGCGAGTACCGGGCCGTCGCGCAGGTATTCCCCGTCCTTGAAGATCCGGTCATACACGACGATGAGGTGGTCACCCTGGCGGATGTCCCAGG
>PUOZ01000381.1 GCA_003553165.1 Thioalkalivibrio sp. | reverse complement strand
CCGTTATGCGCAGCGTCTGCTCGCGGTGCGGCGCTTTGCCGAGCCGGTGCCCAGCCGGCGCGTGGCGCTGGCCTGGCGCGCCAGCTTTCCGCGCCCGCAGGCCATCGAGGCCCTGCGCCGGGCGGTGCTGGACACCGGGCTCAGCTGCGTGCGCTTCATCCAGCCCGGGCAGCGATCCGCTGCAGAATGAGCCGGGCGTCCTCCGCCGTCAGGCTGTGTTCGAGCGGGCTGGCGATGACGGTGGCGCGACCGCGCAACGCCGGCACCTGGTTCAGGTCCTGGCTGTAGGCCGGGATCAGGACGTCCCCGCCCATGCGGAAGTCAGTATTGCGGACCACCGCGTCGTAGGTGATGTCCGGGTGGTCCTGTACGTTCAGCCAGCCCAGAAGGTTGCCCCGGGTGGGCGGGGCGAGATCGACCAGAACCGCCGGTGAATTCCGGATGGCGTCGTAGGTGCTGCCACCCACGACCTGCCGGGTCAGGATCCGGCGGACGGGGCCAAAGATGCCGCCGCCGTGGGTGGCCTCCAGGGCCTGCAGCGCGCGCGTGGTGCCGAGGTGTGGGCTGGCGATGGTGATCAGGTGTTCCACCGGTCCCGCGCCGCCGCGCACCAGGCTCAGGCGACTGACCACCCCGCCGGCGGAGTGCCCGACCAGGACCACCGGCTGGTCCGGGTGGCGGTTGGCTGCGGAGCGGATCATCGCGGACAGCCAGTCCGCCTGCAGGACCAGCGGCGCCGACACCGGCAGGCTTACCGTGTAGATGGTGCGCTCCCCCGTTTCTCCGGCGCGCGCGAGCCGCACCTTGCCATCCTGCGAGTAGCGCCAGTCGCCGCCGTAGTACCAGCCCGCCGCGGTGAGCGCGTCCACCACCCCGGTCTTGTGAAAGCTCTGGCCGTCCCCGAGATAGCCATGCACCAGCACCATGACCGACGCCGGGACGGCGGGGCTCCAGATCAGCAACAGCAATAGCAGGGTCGCCAGCAGGCGGGCGGGTATCATGTTTTTCATCGGGTCGGTCCTCATTGCATTCTATCCGGATGCGCCAGCATCGGCGCAGCATTGGAAACAAAATCATTATATGCCAATATGCCGATATTCATGTCAGGCATGATGTTGCCTTGCATCGCGTGGGGAAAGCGGGAGCCTGCCGCCGCTTTGGGCGCGTGCCGGTTTCGGCGCTGATACAGGGGTTGCGCGCTCCCGCACCCCATGGCCGCCGAGGCTGTCGCCCAGTAGGAGCGGCCTCCGGCCGCGAACGGTTTGGCCCCATGGCTGGGGATCGCGACCAGAGGTCGCTCCTACGAGGAGGCGCGATGGGGTTGGTGGGGATCGCGACCAGAGGTCGCTCCTGCGAGGAGGCGTGATGGGGTTGGTGGGGATCGCGACCAGAGGTCGCTCCTACGAGGAGGCGCGATCGGTCTGGTGTCGATGGCGATGGGTTTCCCGTGGGGTTCGGTAGGCCCCGCGGCCTGCACGCACTACACTTGCGCCCATGATTCGTTTCGAGAACGTGGAACTGCGCCGTGGTGGCCAGGCGCTGATCAGCAATGCATCCTTTCGGATTCATCCGGGCTGGCGCGTGGGCCTGACCGGCGCGAACGGCTGCGGCAAGAGTACGCTGCTGGCTGCATTGCGCGGCGAGCTGTCACCCGACACCGGCGAGATCGACTGGCCCCGCGGCTGGGTCTGCGCCCACCTGCCGCAGGAGGTGGATGCCAGCCCACGGCGGGCGGTCGACTATGTGCTGGATGGCGATACCGCCCTGCGGACCCTGCAGGCACGCCTCGAACACTGCGAGAACGGCGAGGAACACGGCCACCTCTACGCGGAGATCGACGCGATCGACGGCTGGAGCGCCGAGGCCAGGGCGCGGCAGCTCCTGGCCGGTCTCGGCTTCACGCCGCAGGATCCGGACCGGCCCGTCGCCGAATTCTCCGGCGGCTGGCGCATGCGTCTGGGCCTGGCCCAGACGCTGATGACCCGTTCCGACCTGCTGCTGCTCGACGAGCCGACCAACCACCTCGATTTCGAGACCATCCTCTGGCTGGAGGACTGGCTGCGCCGCTATGCGGGCACCCTGATCGTCATCGCGCATGACCGCCGCTTCCTGGATGCGGTGGTCACGCATATCGCCCACATCGAGCACCGGCAGGTGCAGCTGTTTACCGGCAACTACAGCGCCGCCGAACGGCGCCGGGCCGAGATCGTCGCCCAGACCGAGGCCGCGGCGGCCCGTGTGGCCCAGGAGCGCGCCCACCTCGAGCGCTTCGTTGCGCGCTTCCGGGCCAAGGCAAGCAAGGCGCGGCAGGCGCAAAGCCGGCTGAAACGGCTGGAGAAACTGGACGATGTGGCGTTGCTGCGGGCGGCGCGGCCGATGCACCTGAAGATCCCGGCCCCCACCCGGTTGCCGGATCCGCTGCTGCGCCTGGACCATGCCGGCGTCACCATGGACGGCCGCGTTCGGTTGCATCCGGCCACGCTGCGCCTGCGGCCCGACGACCGGATCGGGATCCTGGGTCCGAACGGCGCGGGCAAGTCGACCCTGCTGGCCATGCTCGCCGGTCTGCTGCCACTCACCGAGGGCGAGCGTGCGGTCGATCCGGATCTGGTGGTTGGCTATTTCGCCCAGCACCAGCGCGAGCAGCTCGATGATGGCGCCAGCCCGCTGCTGCATCTGCAGCGGCTGGGTACCGGCATGACCGACCAGGAACTGCGCAATCTGCTCGGTGGATTCGGGTTCGCCGGCAACCGGGCGGACCTGCCGGTGGCGGGTCTATCCGGGGGCGAGCGGGTCCGGCTGGTGCTGGCGATGCTGGTCTGCCAGGGGCCGTCGGTGCTCCTGCTGGACGAACCGACCAACCACCTGGACCTGGACATGCGCGAGTCCCTGGCCGAGGCGCTGGAGGACTATTCGGGGGCTTTGGTACTGGTTTCGCACGACCGTGACCTGCTGTCCCGCGTCTGCGACCGGTTCTGGCGCGTACGCGAGGGGCGGGTGGACGAATACGACGGCGACCTCGACGACTATGCCCGGGAGCTGACCCAGGCGCGTGCGGGCGACCCCGCCCGGGAGGGCGCGGACGGGTCCGTGGATGCCGATGAGCGTGAAGGTGGCCGCGAGCGGCGCCAGCAGGCCGCCCGGCAGCGCGAGGCCCTGAAACCGCTGCGCAAGGCGGCGGAACGCGAGGAGGCCCGCTGCGCCCGCCTGCAGGCCGACCTGGACGCGGTGGAGAAGGCCCTGGTCGACCCGTCACTTTATGACCAGGCCGACGGCGGGCAACTCGCCGCCCTGCTGCAGCGTCAGGGCCGGCTGCGCT
>PUOZ01000334.1 GCA_003553165.1 Thioalkalivibrio sp. | reverse complement strand
GGAGAACCGGCGGCGGACGGGCTCGAACGGCTCCGGCGCGGACTGTACCTCGAAGGCCGGGCGCTGCCGCCAGCCAAGGTCAGCTGGCAAAGCGAGCATCGGCTGCGTTTCGCCGTGAAGGGCCTGCAACCGGGGCAGATCCGGCGATCCTGCGAGGACATCGGGCTGACGGTGCTGGGCCTCAAGCGCATTCGGATCGGCCGCGTGTCGATGGGCAAGCTGGCCGCGGGCCAATGGCGTTATCTGGGCGCAGAGGAACGCTTCTAGTCTAGTGGGCCATGCGGGAAGTTCGGTAACGATGGAGCACAGCCAGACACGTCGGAGCAAGGCGGGCTGGTACAGGAATAGCCACTCTGTTTCAAACCGGCCCAACGCAGCGCCGGCGTGTCTGGCGCCGCACTCGTCCAGCCTTGCGCTGGCCGCATGACGCCCGGCTGTCCACTCCGGGTCCATGTAGATATCCACCTCGTAGATATCCGCCTCCTCGCTCGCGGGAGCCCGTGGTCCTTAAAACCGACCTGAAAAGCCGATCTCTCACCGCTGTCTCATAGTCAGAAGTCGAGACTGCCCGGAGATTGACTCCAGTGAAAGACCGAGGTTATCGTCCAAAGGCCGACACGGCGAAACCACTGATTACAAGGGAGTTTGAATGTAACAATATTCATAAACTTTGGAGGAGAACGCGATGGAGAAAAGAAAAAACATGCGCTTGCCGCTAAGACTTCTGGGACACTTGAGTCTGGACGGCATGCAATATCATCCGACGGAAACCCGGGACATCAGCCTGAACGGCGGCCTGTTCAGGCACGCGCTTAACGGGTGTACCAATCGGCAATGCACACTGAATCTGTTCACCGCCGGAACGAATGCATTCTCGATCACCATCGAGGGATGGGCTGTTTATGAGAACGACGCAGGGTGTGGCATCAAGTTCCTTTCGATGGATGCCACCGACTTCGTCGGCCTGAAGGAATTCCTGGCCAATCAGGTGCTGAATCCTCATGCAATTCATCGCGAATTCCTTGAGGGTCCGCGTCCGCAATTAACCGAACGGGCGAGCTTCCTATCGGCATATTCATAGAATTCCTGCCCGCCCGAAAGGCAGCGTGCCCCGGCACTGTCCGGGGCCTTTTTTTCCAGCCCGCAAGCGGCAGGGGTTCCAGCGATCGGTCGTCCGATACCGGCGTCCCTGGTCCGTTACGGCCCGTGCCGATCCAGACGTGCCGATCTAGAAACGGAAGGCCAGGCCCGCCATCGCGTCGATCTGGGTGAGCACATCCCCGTCGTAGCGCACCTGGCAAACGCCACCCTCGGGTCCGGATGCACAGAAAAACTCGCGGTCGCCATCGGTGAGGGTCAGATACGCCCGGCTCTCAAGGCGGACCTCCACGCGCGCCGACAGGGGGATCAGAACACCCAGTCCGATCGAAAACGACGGGCGCGCATCGCTGCCTGAACCACCACCGCTGGCCCGGAGCCAGGTGGCACCCACCCCGGCCGCGAGATAGCTTGAAAATCCGTTCTGGGGCCACGCTGCCATGCCGCCCAGGTGCAGGTACTGCAACGTCAGGTCCAGATCGGCGCCCTGGAGGCTGGTCTCCTGCCGGCTGTAGATCAACTCGTACCAGCGATCGGTGGACTCCTCCAGATTCAGCACCAGCGACCCGGCGGTGCCGCCGTTGATGTCCAGGCTGCGGCCACTGTCCGCCTCGTCGAATCCGCCGCCACCCCGGTAACCCGCCATCGGCGTGATCGAAAAACCGGATGGCCCGGCACCGGCGGGCAGCGGCGCCGCAACCACGAGGGTTGTGGCAACGACAGCCAGAACGTTAGCGCGCAGTGACATGGCAGTACCGGTTTGAGGACGCCGCGACGAGTATCCGGCACCGGGCGGCGGGACGCAATTGTCGCCGCCAACGGGTTATCCTAAGATCCCTTGGCGCCGAAACGGCGCCCGTAGCCGCGTGTTTACGCCGTTCCCCGGATGCAATCCGCAATGAGCCGACGTCAGGGACGAAAGTGCCTGCCAGACCTCGAGAGAAAAGACTTTCTTAGGAGAAACCTGAAGCCATGACCGACTCCGTGAAGTACGTCCTCGACGAACGCGACCTCCCGCGGCACTGGTACAACATCGTGGCGGACCTGCCCGTCCCGCCGCCGCCGGTACTGCATCCCGGCACCCACCAGCCGGTCACCCCCGACGACCTCGCGCCGATCTTCCCGATGGCCGTGATCGAGCAGGAAGTCAGCCGGGAACGCGAGATCGAGATCCCCGGTCCAGTCCGGGACATCTACCGCCAATGGCGCCCATCTCCCCTCTATCGCGCCCGGCGGCTGGAGAAGATGCTCGATACCCCGGCGCGCATCTACTACAAGTACGAGGGCGTGAGCCCCGCCGGCTCGCACAAGCCGAACACCGCCATCGCGCAGGCCTTCTACAACAAACAGGAGGGTATCAAGCGCATCACCACGGAGACGGGGGCCGGCCAGTGGGGGTCCGCCCTGTCGATCGCCGGCGCGTTCTTCGGCCTGGAGATCGAGGTCTTCATGGTCAAGGTGAGCTTCCAGCAGAAGCCGTACCGACGCTCGTTCATGGAGACTTTCGGCGCCACCTGCATCGCCAGTCCCTCCGAGCTCACCACGGCCGGACGCGCGGTCCTGGCGGAGCACCCGGACAGTACCGGCAGCCTGGGCATCGCGATCAGCGAGGCGGTGGAACGCGCGGTGCAGCGCGACGACACCAAGTACGCGCTGGGCAGTGTCCTGAACCACGTGATGCTGCACCAGACCGTAATCGGCCTGGAGGCCCTGAAGCAGTTCGATCTCGCCGACGACTATCCCGACGTGGTCATCGCACCCACCGGGGGCGGCAGCAACTTCGCCGGGATCACCTTCCCGTTCCTGGGCGAGCAACTGCGCGGCGGGCGGAAGATCGAACTGATCGCCGTCGAACCCTCTGCGTGCCCGACCCTGACGCGCGGCAGATACGCCTACGACTTCGGCGATACCGCCCACCTGACGCCGCTGGTCAAGATGCACACGCTGGGCTCGACCTATGTGCCGCCGGGTTTCCACGCGGGCGGTCTGCGCTACCACGGCATGGCACCGCTGGTTTCGCAGGTGACCGACCTCGGGCTGGTGAATCCGCGTGCCTACCAGCAGGTGCAGTGCTTCGAGGCGGGGCTGCAGTTCGCCAAGGCCGAGGGCATCATCCCTGCGCCCGAGGCCAACCACGGGGTGCGCGCCGCGATCGACGAGGCCCTGCGCTGCAAGGAAGAAGGCGTGAGCCGCGCGATCCTGTTCAATCTCTGCGGCCACGGCAATTTCGACATGCAGG
>PUOZ01000177.1 GCA_003553165.1 Thioalkalivibrio sp. | reverse complement strand
TTCTGCAGCCTCGGCCCAGCTGGCTTCCAGATCTCCGTGCCAGAACTGCTCGGCCATGCCCAGGCGCACACCCAGTTCGAGAAAGATCTCGGCATCGGCACGCGCCTCGCCGCGCGGCGACACGGCCCGGTGACGGTAGCGCAGTTCACCGCGGAAGTTGCAGCCGGGATAGGCGATCAGTGCCGGGCGTTCGAGGCTGGTTGCAGCGGGCAGCACGATGTCCGCCATGCGCGTCGCCGGGTTGTGAAAGAAATCCGACGCGGCGAAGAAGTCCAGCGCAGCCAGCGCCTGTTCCATGCGTTTCGAATTTGGCCACATTGCGGTGTTGATGCCCATCGCCAACAGGGCGCGTACCGGTTGCGGGCGGCCTTCAAGGATCGCATCCGGTAGCAGCATGCTCTGCGCTGCCGGCCAGTGGTTCGTCCATACCGGGAAGGTCTCCTCGCCGATGCGTGGTGGGAGGTTTCGCTTGCAGTGGTCGAACAGGTCGATGGCCTTTGGCGTGATCTTGTCGTTGAAGAAGCGATTGCCACCCTCGCGATCAATATTGCCGGTGACCGCCGCCAGCAGAATCACCGCGCGGTGATTCTGAAAGCCATTGCTGTGCTGCACGGTGGCCGTGGGCGACAGCATGATCTGGGCCGGCGCATGGGTCGCGTACAGCTCGGTGGCACGGCGCAGGTCGGCGGCGGCGATGCCACAGATCTCCGCCACGCGCTCCGGAGGGAATTCGGCCACGTATTTGCGAAAGGCCGGTACCCCGCTGGCCCATTCATCGAGGAAGGCCTGGTCCTGCCAGCCATGCTCGAAGATGAGGTTGTGCATGCCCAGCGCCAGTGCGCCGTCGGTGCCCGGCCGAATCTGCAAATGGACGTCGGCTTGTGCCGCCAGCCGGGTCACGCGCGGGTCGACGACCACGGTCGCGCAGCCAGGGCGGGCCGCCGCCAGAGGGTGCTGGTGAAACGGCGGGATGGAACCGCGTGGGTTGGTGGACCAGACCAGCAGGCAGCGCGTCGCATCCGAGGCCACGGTCGACGATGTCTTGATCTTGGTTCCGAAAGTCACCTCTTCGGCGACCTTGGTGGAAGAGAAGCAGCAGCCGCTCTCGGTCAGGTAATTGGGCGAGCCGAAGGCATGGGCCAGACGCTGTAGCTGGGGGCGCGCCTCCTTGGTGTAGCCGGCAAAGAATGCGGCTGCAGGGGCGCCGTGGCTGTCGCGGGTTGCGCGCAGTTGCTCGGCGATCGTATTCAGTGCCTCGTCCCAAGAAATACGTTCGAACCTGCCGCTGCCACGGGATCCCGCGCGTCTCAGCGGGTACAGCAACCGCTCGGGGTGGTTGCGGCGGTCGAGTTGTACGTAGCAGCGGGGGCATTCTGGGCCATCTACCTTCAGCGGCTCCCCGGAAGCATCCAGGGTGAGGTCGATCGCACAGTTCGCATCGCACTCGTAGCAGGTACTCTTCACAGTCACCATCGGGCCGGCTTCCCTTGCGCTGGATCCGCTTCCAGATTCTGTTCGCAAGTATGCGAACACCAGAGTCGCTTGCGTGAATAAACCGTTGGTGACGGGGGAAACACGCAGGAGTTGTACCTATCGGTGCTGACCCTCGGTGAGTTACGCAAAGGCATCGATGCGCTGCCCGAGGGCACGCGCAGACACGCCGACCCCTTGAGATCGGACGGGCGACCCCGCGGAGGAAGAGTACCGCATGAACCAACGCTTTCCCTCTCCAGGCGAATGGGCACCGCTGCTTGCACTGCGAAAGCTGACTAGAATGCATGCGCTTGCGTGTCTTTTGGAGACATGGGGATGGACGAAAGGCCTGCATACGCCGTTGGTGATCTTGGTGATGTGCGGCGGCTGAGGCGCCGGTTCGCCGCGCTGGGCCTGGCCGTGGTTCTGCTTGCGCTTTTTTCATCCACGGCGCTTTCCGGGCCCCGCGATTGGACCGGCGTCTGGGACACGCAGTGGCGGGATGGCGGGGCGGCGATGCACCTGCAGCAGGACGGTAACCGGGTCATCGGGACGTATCCCGGATTTGAGGGCCTGATTCAGGGGCAGGTCGATGGCAACCAGCTGTCCGGCACGGCCGAGACTGCAGTCTCCTGATCGCTACGCAGGGTGCCGACGAAGGGCACGTCCAAGGGATGGATTCCGCCCGCGGCCCGGAGGATGGCCGGCTCAAGATCAACCGCTGCCATTGGCTCGATGGATGCCAGCAACGACCACTGCTCCGGGTAGGGGTGCAACTCGGCATCCACGAACACGCTAAAGCGCATCTCCCTCGGCGCCTTTTGCAGCGGCAAGGCAATCAGGTTTCCAAACCCACCCCTGGGCATCGTGTCCTAGTTCGGAAACAGCCGGTCGTACGATCCCAAACGCCCCCTTCACGGGCGTCCCTTGTGGGAGGCGAGCCCTCTCGGCGACCGAGCGGCGGAAAACCTTTGCCCAGAGGCTGACCTCCCACAGGGGCGTCCCTTGAAACTGCGGCCATCCGACCACCTGCGGGGGAGCTTTGGTGTTAATCAGCATCCCATCCCCGGTCCGGGCCGGGGCAGGCGTTCGCAGAGAAACGGTGCGCAGAGCGAGGCTGATGAAGCTGCGAGGTTTCTTTCCACAAGTGATTGATTTCCCTTTAAGGACACAGGTTGTTTCTCAAGAGGAAGCGCGATGTGCTGGAAGAGGCAGACTCCGTTGGTATCTCAGCGATTTTCTGCTTCGAGGTTGCGTGGCCCGTCCAGCACGAGCGTGTCGTGTTACCGGAAGCGGCGGACACCTGGTTCATGGACGCACTGGGAGGATCCGTGATCGCTTGGGTGCCGGTCACCCCCGCGATTTCCCAGCGCGCCGTACATTTAGCCGGGGCGGTTCAATTCCCGGAATCGGAATCGAACCCGCGTCCCTCATGGCCGGGTGGTGTCCAAACGGACCATCAGCGTAAACGGCTCGGTCGGCGATGCGTGGAACCCGTATTGTTCTTAGAATGGCAACTTGCTCTTATGCGATGCAGACCCTTTCGGGTGGATTTTTCCGCAGCCTGGAAACGAGCTGCACATGGTGTAAGACGCCGCTTGGGACAAAGCCGGCCGGCCCCTGCCGCGGCTGGCTACGCCGTTCAACCAGTGCCCCGTGGGCCAAGCGTGGTCGCGGGAAGGGGGTTCGTGAATGCCGTGGGCAAGAAAAGTGGTGCCTTTCCTGGCGCTGTTCCTGGCAGCGTCAGCAGTCGTTGGTTGTGGCACCGCGCCGCGCGCGATGTCGGAACAGGCGTTCGCAGAGCGCGTGGCAGCGCACGAGGCGCGATCGCTTGCGCAGAGGGATGACATCGCCGGACGGCTGCTGC
>PUOZ01000071.1 GCA_003553165.1 Thioalkalivibrio sp. | reverse complement strand
TCCTGCGCGCGGGCGACATCTCGCGTGACCGTGTCGAGGATGCACGCAGTGTGCTGAACGTTGGCGACAAGGTCGAGGCCAAGTTCATGGGCGTGGACAAGAAGACCCGCGCCATCAGCCTGTCGATCAAGGCCAAGGACTACCAGGAAGAGGCCGAGATGGTCAGCGACTACGCCAGCGCGGGTTCCACGGCCACCACCTCGCTCGGCGCGCTGTTGCAGGAAAAGATGCGCGGCAAGAACGACTGAGCAGACCACCCGTGTGACCGACACACCGGGTGCCGTGATTTCCTGCGGCGCCCGGTGTGTCGGTGCCAAATGCGATTATCTGAACGACAGCGGACAGCAGGGAGGCTGGCCGCCAGAGTGAGGGCCTGAGCGTCCGGGCCTGGGCAAAAAAACGGGCTGCATCCGGCGCCGTATTGCCGTTGAGGGAGCTGCAATGGGGCCTGTATGTGAGGAAACCGTCGGTGCGGCCCGCACCGCTCTCATTCCGTGAATAAGAAAAAAACAGGGGGGATGTGTTGTTATGACAAAATCTGAGTTGATCGAGAAACTCGCCGAGAAGACCCCCCATCTGCCCCCAAAGGACGTTGAATTGTGCGTGAAGGCCGTTCTCGAACGCATGAGTCAGGCTCTGGCTCACGGGGATCGGGTCGAAATTCGTGGTTTCGGCAGCTTCGCACTGCATTTCCGGCCGCCACGGATAGGCCGCAATCCCAAGACCGGCAAGGGCGTCGCCCTGCCGGGCAAGCACGTGCCTCATTTCAAGCCCGGGAAGGAATTGCGCGAGCGCGTGAACCAGGCGTTTGCCGACACCGGAAGTTGAATCCCCCATGAGCGGGCAATGGCTTATGCTGCTGCTGCCCGTTGCGGCGGCGAGCGGTTGGTTCGCGGCGCGCCACGTTCATTCCCGTCGCCACGCTTCCCGGGAGCCCCCTCTGGACCGCTATCTGGAGGGCGTGCGCTATTTGCTGGATGACCAGACTGACCGTGCACTGCAGGCCTTCATCGAGGTCGTCGAGATCGACCACGAGACCTTTGAAACGCACCTGATCATCGGGCGCCTGTTCCGGCGACGAGGCGAGGTGGACCGTGCGATCCGCATCCACCAGAACCTCGCCGCACGCCCGGCTGTGACCGATGCGCAGCGCGCGCAGGCGACCTATGAAATGGGTCGGGATTTCCTTCTGGCCGGTGTGCTGGACCGTGCTGAGGTGGTCTTTCGAGAATTGATGGATTCGCCCACGGTAGGCAACCGGGCCCTGGAGGGACTGCGCAACGTCTACGAGACCCAACGGGACTGGGCGCATGCGATCGAGATCGGTCTGCAACTCAAGGATCAGGAGGGTGCGTCGGCATCACTGCGCATTGCTCATTACGAGTGCGAACTCGCGCTGGAAAGACTGGAAGAAGACAAGACCGACCTTGCCCTGGAACACGCCAATCGGGCCATGGACCTGTGCCCGGGCCTCTCCCGGGCATTACTGCTGCGAGCGACCGTGGCGGAGCGCAATGGCGACATCCCGTTGTCGATCCGTCTGGGGCGCGAAGCGGTCGAACGTACCCCGGCTCTGGCGACGCTGGTGGTTCCCAAGCTGGAACGCCTGTACCTGAACGCAGGCCTGCCTGGGGCCAGCCGCAGGCTGGAGGATACTCTACGCGCCCTGGCCAACGAGAAGAACATCACCGTGGCCAGCATAGCCCTGATGCGCCTGTACCGGCGCTCGAACCGGCTGGATGAAGCCCTGACGCAGCTCCACAGGATTCTGGCGCAGCGCCCGGTGCCTACCTCCGGACTTCTGGAGGCTGTTCGCTGGATGAAGATCCTCCCGGCAGTGCACACCTACAGCAGTGAGTTCGCAGCCTTCGAGAAGGCGCTGATGGACCAGCTGCGCAGCCAACCCCTCTACCAGTGTAGCAACTGTGGCTACCAGGGCCGGGCACATGTCTGGCAGTGTCCCAGCTGCCGCCGCTGGGATACCCTGCGGGGCATGGACCTGGATCTGGACCAGCCGCCAAACCAGACTTTTCAATAAAAAAGATAATTGACATGAGCATCGATCCAAAAGTTATTGTTGCACTGGATTTTCCTGACCGGATGGCGGCCGAGAGAATGGCCGGGCAACTGGACCCGCGTCAGTGCGCGGTGAAGGTGGGTTTCGAGCTGTTCGTTGCCGCGGGCCCCAGTCTTGTGGAGCACCTTCAGGCGCTGGGATTCCGGGTTTTCCTCGATCTCAAGTTTCATGACATCCCGAACACGGTGGCGGGCGCCTGCCGCGCCGCCGCGCGCCTCGGCGTCTGGATCGTCAACGTGCATGCCGCGGGCGGGCTGGAGATGATGCGGGCGGCCCACGACGCGGTGCGGGAAATCCGGCCCGAGACACGGCTCATCGCCGTAACCGTCTTGACCTCCAGCGATGCGGAAACGCTTCGTGGGATCGGCATCGATCGCAGTCCCGAGCAACAGGTGCTGCGCCTTGCCGATCTGGCGGTAGGCGAAGCCGGCCTGGACGGACTGGTGTGTTCCCCGATGGAGGCATCGGTGCTGCGCCAGCGTCTCGGGAACATGCCCTGGCTGGTCACACCGGGGATCCGTTCGGGCGGCGGCGCCGGCGATGACCAGAAACGCGTGATGACCGCGGGCGCCGCATTCCGGGCAGGAGCGAGTCATATCGTCGTAGGCAGGCCCATCACGCAGGCCCCCGATCCCGCGGCCGCCGTCGCGGCGATCCTTGCAGAGATCCCCGGGCAGGCCTGATTCGCGAAGCCAACAGGTACGGAAGGAGGCGGTCAGGTTGGTGGAATCTCCCTGCGCGCCCCCTTTGCCCACGGACGCATTCGAGGTTAGGATAGACGCGGTGCCGGGATTGGCACCGTGCTACCAACGCAAAACATGGAGGTTGTCAACATGAAAAAGTGGATCCTTGCCGTACTTTTCCTGATGCTCGTCGCCGTGCCGGCTGCGTGGGCCTCTGGCCCCGTGAATGTCAACACTGCGTCGGCCGAGGAATTGGCTCAACTCGGCAATGTCGGACCGGCCAAGGCTGCAGCAATCGTGGCATACCGCGAGGAGAACGGCCCTTTCCGCTCGATACAGGAGCTCACGCGGGTCACCGGCATCGGTGAACGTACCGTCGAGATGAACCTGGATCGAATCGCTTTTGAATAAGGCCTGACCCGGGGCGGGCCACCTGGTGTGGCCCGCTTCGCACACCAGAAAAACGCGAAGAGAGAGCATGACCAAAAACCCGCAGCAACGCATTCGAATGGCCGTCTTCCCCGTAGCCGGCATGGGCACACGCTTCATCCCGGCCACCAAGGCCAATCCGAAGGAGATGCTGCCG
>PUOZ01000304.1 GCA_003553165.1 Thioalkalivibrio sp. | reverse complement strand
TTTTTCATGATTTCGAGGCGCATAGTGGTTCTATGTAACGAGAAATCAGGGAAAAATGCACCGCTCTCCCACCGGCGCAGTAGGAGCAACCCAAGTCCGACAGGCTGCTAGAATGCCGGGATGGAACACCGCCGCATCCTGACCACCGCACTGCTGTCCGCCGCCTGCGGGCTGGCCACCTGGACCACGGCGGTCACCGCGGATCTCTATACCTACCTCGATGCGCATGGCACGCGAGTGTACACGGACCAACGGCCGTCGGGAGGCGTGAGCTACCGTCAGGTCGGGACCCCCGGCGTCCGCGCGCCGCAGAGCCGCTCGGCCGGCCAGATCTTCGTCTACCAGTCCCCGACCGGAGAACGCCTGGTCACCAATCAACGCCAGCAGGAAGAGGCGCTGACGCTGATCGCAACCTACGGCCGTCCCACCGCATCGGTCCGCTGCCGGCTCACGGCGGATGCGGTCATGCCGGTCGGATCCGGTCCCTTCGATTCGATCATCACGCAGCAGGCGCGCACCTGGAACCTCGACCCGCTGCTGATCAAGTCGGTGATCTGGGTGGAATCCTGCTTCGACCAGCACGCGATTTCCCGCGTCGGCGCGCATGGGCTGATGCAACTGATGCCGGCAACCGCGGCCGAACTCGGCGTGACCGACCGCTTCGATCCGGCGCAGAACATTCGGGGCGGCGTCACCTACCTGGCCCAGATGCTGGATCGTTTCGATCGGGATCTGGATCTGGCCCTGGCCGCCTACAACGCGGGTCCCGGCGCCGTCGAGCGCCACCAAGGCATTCCCCCCTTTCCCGAGACGCGCAACTATGTCGCGCGCGTCAATGCCCACTACCAACGTCACGCCGACGCGGCCGGAATGCAGGCGAAGCGGGAGGACTGACTACGCGTAGCCCTCCGGCATCGGCCCGGGGGAACCAGTCAGCGCCTGGCGATCAACCGCAGCAGTGCCAGCAGGATCACCGCGCCGATTGTCGCCATCAGGAACAGGCCGCCCAGCCCTGCGACCCCAATCCCCAGCACCCCGAACAGCCAGCCTCCGAGGAAGGCGCCGAGGATCCCCACCAGCACGTTGAGGAGGATCCCCTGCCCGCCGCCATGGATCACGACGCCGGCGATCCAGCCGGCCATGCCTCCCACCACCACGAATACCAGGATCTGCATCAAGGACATCTTGTGCGCCTCACTTTTCTCGGACTTGCCTGCATGGCCCACTAGCAGCCTGTCGGACTTGGGCTGCTAGCGATCCCACATCACGTAGGCCTCCGCCTCGGCCGCCGCTTCCAGCAGTTTGACCAGCGGCAATGCACGATGCGCCAGGCTGACCCGCTCTTCTCTCGACCCGGAATCATCCTCCGGGCTCGCCGGCAACGCCTCGCCACCCTTCGCCTCGACGGCCTGCCGCAGGCGTTGCAGTGCTCCGGGTACGTCTTCCGCGGCAAGTGCACCGGGTACTGTGGGGCTGTGCCCCATGTACTCGATCAGCGCGAGGGCGACATCGCCAAACATCGTGATATCGGCATAGGCAGGGGTGCGGAAGGTGACGAGCATCAGGAACTCTCCCGGTGGCGGCAACCTCTACAGCATAGCCGATCCAACCTCCAGTCGCCGGGCAAGCCAGGCTTAGGCAAGGCATGTCGGCGGGGCTTGTCCCGACGCGGGGGATCCATCAGAGTCCTGCTATCCGCTCGGCCGAGCGTGAGCCGCTGTTTCGCAACTACGGAGTCGCCATCCCATGCCGTCCCACCGACGCCTGTTCCTCGCTACAGCCGCCGCACTGTTCCTGGGGGGCTGTGCCGGCGTACGCCCAGGCTACGAGCGTCCATCGTTGATGCTGGACTCATTCCGCGCCATTCCCTCCGAGGGGATGGCACCGCGTTTCGCACTGGGTCTGCGGGTCGTGAACCCGAATCCCACACCCCTGCCGCTCAGGGGCCTGAGTTACCACGTCGAATTCGAAGGCTTCCGGGTGATCACCGGGGTGGCTGGCAATCTCGAGACCGTGCCGGCCTACGGTGAGTCGCTCATCGAGGTGCAGGCTGGGGTCGACCTGATCAGCGGCCTGAGACTTTTCAACAACCTGTTGCAGGATCCTCAGCGCGACCGGTTGCGCTACAGCCTGCGGGCGCGGCTGGACACGGGCGGAATCCGCCGATTCCTGGTCCTGGAGGAGTCCGGCGAGCTTTCGCTGGCGGCCCTGCAGCGATAGGAACCGGACGCCCCCGGGAACTTGCCTCCGCTGCAGACAGCACATCAGCGCACTTGATTAGCACCAAAGCTCCGCAGGGAATCCGCTCGTGCGCAACGGCTTCCCCTGCATGGCCGTCCCTTGTGGGAGGCGAGCCCTCTCGGCGACCGAACGGCGGAAAACCTTCGCCCAGAGGCTGGCCTCCCACCGGGGCGCCCCTTGAAACTGCGGCAATCCCACCTGCGGAGCTTTGGTGCTAATCACGTCAGCGCATGAACGGCATCATGATGCTTTCCGGGCGCGTGAACCGGTTCATATCGTGGCTCATGCGCCCCATGCTCTGCGTCATCGAGCCCATGCTCTGATTCATGGCACCCATGTTCTGATTCATGGCCCCCATGCTCTGATTCATGTGCCCCATGTGATCCGTCATCTCGTGCATGCTCGTACTCATGCTGACGACGTTGGTAGTCATCACGTCCATGCTTTCCTGAACCTGGCCAAAGGTCGCCGCCATCGATGCGGTATTGCCCTCCATATTCCCGACATTCGATTGCATGACATTGATCACCTGGACCAGCGTCGCGATCTCCCCGGTCATGGTCGCCACGTTCTGTGAGAGTTCAGCCATGTTCTTCGACATGGAATCCAGGTTGGCCTCCATGCTCGGGTCGATGCTCCGGGCCATGGTGGACATATCCCCGGTCAGGTTGTAGATCAGGTAGAAGCCAGACAGGGTGAGAATGCCGATAATCAGGACCGAGGGGTACACCAGGCGCTCGAACCGGCGCATGCTGCCCTCGAAGGCACGGAAGAAATTCGTAAGCGCGATCTCGAGCTTGACCATCGCCTTCTGTTCGGGCGACAGATTCTGGTATTCGGGTGAAAACGTTCGTGGGTCTTTTTCGAACATGCTGGGAAGCCTCGACAACGATCGCTCTGCGGAATGCGCAACCCGGGTTCAGTCCGGTGGTTCGCACCGTGTGGCCAATGCCCTGAGTCCGGCTGTCTAACAGGACTGCGCTGCCGCCCCCGCACACCGCGCTATAGCACCTGTACCCCGTCCAGCCACGAGTACAACGTGCCGTTCCCCGGGACAGTAAATTCAAGACTCTATCCGACGAATCTAGACGCTCGTGTGTCGGGCGTCAACGCGGGGC
>PUOZ01000229.1 GCA_003553165.1 Thioalkalivibrio sp. | reverse complement strand
TGGACGAGCGCGGCCGGTCCCGACTGGTGGGCGTGCTGGAGGCGGTACAACGCTCGGGGGACCTTTGCGCGGAATGGGATGAGGCGCAGAGGCTTGTCGGGCCGCTGGCAGACCGGTTCCGAAGGCTGCGCAGGGATGCCGTCGCTCTGCGCCTGGTAGATCCTCCGGCGTCCGTGGATCCGGATGCCTGGATCGACCTCGCCGCCCGGCACGAACAGGCCGCCATTCTGGCCGGTCGTGCCAGCGCGGCCTGGCGCAGCCGAGCCGATCAGGAGAAGGCCCAGGAGACGCTGCGCAGGATGGCGGCGGACTGGAGTGATCTGGTCGTGGACGTTCCCCTGCTCGAGTCGTGGTGCCGCGGGCCCGGGCAGTCCTTCGACGCGACGGTCCGAGCGCTCGCCAAGGAGCCGGACCTGTCCCGGGTCCTTGCGGCTCGGGAGGCCTTCGTCAGTGGCGCCCTGATGCGGCTGCAGCGCTCATGGGAAAGCGCTGCGGAACATGAACGTTCGGCCAGGCGGCTTGCGGCGGAATTGCAGGATCTCCCGACGCCGTCCGATCGGAGCCGGGCCTGGCGCGGGGAATGCCCGGAGCAAGCATTGCTGCACCTTGCCGACGGGAGTGATGAATGGCTGGACCCGGACGATGCGTTTGACAGGCTTGATCGCGTTGCCGACTGGTGCGTCCGCTGGCGGCTCTTCCAGCAGGAGGACCGTCCTTGCGCGCGCAAGCGTTCGGAAGCGCATTTGCGAGCCGCAATGACCAGGCTGGAAGACGCGCTCCAGCTCCTGCCCACGGGCTTGGCCAGCGAGCATCTGCAAAGCCTCGTTGCTTCGATCCGGGAGGACCCGCTGATGCACTGGCCCCTGGCGGCCCTGCGCGACGCCTACGCCGGGTTCGGTCCGGAAGCTCTGCGAGCGAGGATCCAATGCATCGAGTCTGAACTCGAGCAGCGGACTCTCGAATATGCGACCGCCGAACGGCTGGAGCGCCTGCGAACCGACGACTTCGTCTTGGGCGCGGTCAAGGCGCTGCTGGAGCCGGTCGAACAGGGTCCGGGCGGAACGGGGTTGCAAGCCTGTCCGGATTTCCGGGCCGTGCTGAGCGTGCTCCCGATCTGGAGCGTGACCGCTGCCGATCTGCGGGGCCTGCCTTTGGAGCCCGGGCTTTTCGACATCGTCGTGATCGACGAGGCGCCGCAGTGCACCCTGACCACCTTGCTGCCCGCCATCTTTCGCGGCCGAGCGCTCGTGGTCGCCGGTGACGCAAACCTGCTGCCCGCGATTCACGGCATATCGGCCGGCGAGGAGCGAGCGTTGGCCGGGCGACTGCGGGTCGAGGAATGGTTGCCGCGGCTGGGACACTCGGGAAACGACATCCACCGGGCCGCGACGGATGTGCTGAAGGGGCGGCAGGAGGTCCCGATCACGCTGGACGTGGTGTATCGCGGTCATCCCGAGATCGTTGCTCTTGCCAATCGCTGCACCGGTCGGCGGGAATTGCGGTTGCCCCGCGAGCCGTGCGACGGGAACGGGTTCGACGGCGTTAGCGGCGTGCGCATGATCGCGGTGGCGGGCTCTGCCTGCCCCGGTGCCGATGGCCGGAGTTGGATCAACGAGGCGGAGGCCGCGAAAGCCACGGAACTGATCCGTGATCTCTTGGAGGAGGGGGCGGAAAACCTCGGCGTCGTTTTGATTTCGCCCTTTGCCGCGCAGCGGGAACTCCTGCGTGAACGCCTGGCGGACATGGGCATTGCCTCCGGCCTGCTCGTGGCAGCGCCCGAAGAACTTCAGGGATGCGAACGGGACGTCATCGTCTTCAGTCCCGTTGTGGCCGAGGGCATGCCGGCGATGACCCGACGCTGGGTCGATTCCCCGCCCAACCGGCTTCATCTGGCTCTCACGCGCGCGCGCAGGGCATGGTTCCTGGTCGCCGACATCGACCATTGCCTCGAACAGGAGGGCATGCTCCGCGAAGTGGCCCGCCAAGGCCGTGACATGCAGCGGTTGCGGGAGAGCGGCCGCGCGCGCCTCGAACTCTTCACCTGGATGCTGTTGCAGGGCTGGGGGCCGAAGGTACGTCCCCGGATCGGCGATCTCGAGGTCGATTTCACATGGGAACCCGTGCCGGAGCAGCCGCTGGCAATCGAGGTCGACGATGGCGAGTCCCGTCTCGACACGAAACGCGACAAGGCCCGTGAGGCCTACCTCTACTGGATGGGTTACGAACGGGTTCGCATCGAAGCCCAGGCAGTGGTAGACGATCCCCTTCTCGAAATCGCACGCATCCGCACATACCAAGCAGGACCTGGGGTCGGACCAAGACAACCCATTGACCAAGAAGCAGAAATGTCGTGAATCTTGGGCCTTTTCTGGCCTTAGATCGTCATTTTTCCGGCCGAAAACGGGCAGCTAAGCCTGGGTCCCGATCGCGCGGCTCGCGCCGGACCAGGAACCCGGTGCCGGCGCTCTTCGACGCATGCTGCGCGCTTCGCCTGGCATTATCTCCGGCCAGTCCTCTTCAAGGGACAAGAGTGCTCTGGAAATCCTTGAGGAGCGCTATGCCCGGGGCGAGGTCGATCAGGATGACTTCGAGCGGCGCAAACGGGATCTGCAGGATCGCGATACCGCTTCATGACAAGACAGCACCGATCGAACCTGGACACTATTGGGTACTGATACGCCTTGGCGGAACCAGGGTGGCGGACTGTAATTCAGGGCCGCCTCAGCATTGAGGCGGCATCCACACTCAGTCGAATGACCGACGGATAATGCGAGGAGATTACCTATGGATACGCGCAAGCAAGCACGTGCACTGACGCTCGGCCTGGCCCTGGCATTGGGCGCCGGCGGTACAGGCGTCGCGTTGGCTCAGAACATGGGCGGCGGAATGATGGGCGACGACGGCGGTATGGGCATGATGGGCCGCGAAGGCGGCATGGGCATGATGGGCCGCCAGGGCGGCATGGGCATGATGGGCTGCGGGAAGGGCATGGGTCCAGGCATGGGCTCCGGGAAGGGCATGGGTCCAGGCATGGGCTTGATGCGCGAGATGCAGGCGATGCGGGACATGCTTTCCGCCGAGCAGCGCGGTGAGTTGCGCGAGCTGATGCGAGAACAACGCCCGGCGCAATTCGAGCGGATGGGGCATGCTCAGAATGTTAGGGAGGATCTGATGGCGGAGCTGGAGCAAGACCGCCCGGATCCCGATGCCGTCCGTGAAATTCACGGTCGTATGGCCGAAATCCACGGCGAGATGCTGGTCGAGCGGGTGCGGATGCGGAACGCCATCTATGACCTGTTGACCGACGAGCAGCGCGAGCAACTCGCCAGTGGGGTGCCGGAAAACGGAGACGCTGCAACCGATC
>PUOZ01000024.1 GCA_003553165.1 Thioalkalivibrio sp. | reverse complement strand
GCTGCAGTTCGACTTCGTCTGCCGGGCGGGTATCTGCGGGAGCTGCGCCATGCTGATCAACGGTCGTCCGGGCCTGGCCTGCCGCACCCTGACCAGCAGCCTCGGCGAGCGGATCACGCTGGCGCCGCTGCCGTTCTTCGAGCTGATTGGCGATCTCTCGGTGAACACCGGCAAGTGGATGCGCGGGATGAGCGAGCGCCTCGAGGCCTGGATCCACAGCGCCAGCGAGGTGGACCTGCGCCGGCTCGAGGAGCGCATGGAGCCGGAACTCGCCGAGCAGATCTATGAACTCGAGCGCTGCATCGAGTGCGGCTGCTGTCTCGCGGCCTGCGGCACGGCGCGGATGCGCCAGGATTTCGTGGGGGCGGTGGGGCTGAACAAGATCGCGCGATTGCGCCTGGACCCGCGCGATCAGCGCACCGATGCCGACTACTACGAACTCATCGGCGACGATGACGGGGTGTTCGGCTGCATGTCGCTGCTGGGCTGCCAGGATGTGTGTCCGAAGGACCTGACCCTGCAGACGCAGATCGCCTACATGCGCAGGAAGATGCTGCGTGCAGCGGTGTTTTCCGGTACCTGAACGGGCGGGGAGGGCGTCAGCCCTGCGCCGGGTTCAGTCCCAGACCAGCACGAAGATCGATACCAGGATCGGCGCGCCGGCGACCACCGCAAGGGTTACGACACAGAGCGTGCATTCCTTGAAGCTGCGCAGGGTAAAACGTGGCATGACGGTGTGGCCCAGGGTTGATTACTATAAGGAAAATGCCATATTTGGGAGCGATCCGGCAGATACCCTTTATCGCACTCGGTGAGTTTGCAATCCGTTGGTTTGTCCTTCGCGCGTCCCGTTCCGTCGGCGCGCAGCAGCAGAAACATCTCCTGTCCCCTATGTCGGCAGCGCGGGGAAAGACTTGAACCTTGGGCGTACGGCTCGCCGGCCCTGATTCAATCCGTCATCGCGAGGAGCGCAGCGAGGGGGCGATCCATAAGGTCCTTCGGCAGGCTCAGTACGATCGGGGTCCTTCGACGGGCTCAGGACGAACGGGGAAGGGATGATCCGGTTCGTGGTGAGCTTGTCGAACCAGGAATGGAATCGAATCGAAGCGTTCAGCGTTTCTCTCAGGACGAGCGGGGTCCTTCGGCGGGCTCAGGACGAGCGGGGGCCTTTGCTTGCGCGGGTCAGGAACGCGCGAGCTGCAGCAGGTACTGGCCGTAGCGGTTCTTCTCCAGCGCCTCGCCGAGGCGGATCAGGGCCTCGCGGTCGATCCAGCCGCTCGTGTAGGCGATCTCCTCGGGCACGGCGATGCGCTGGGCCTGGCGCTTCTCGATGGTCTGCACGAAGCTCGCGGCCTCCACCAGGCTGTCGTGGGTGCCGGTGTCGAACCACGCGAAGCCGCGCCCCAGCCGCTCGACGTGCAGCTGGCCGCGTTCCAGGTAGCGGTTGTTGACGTCGGTGATCTCCAGCTCGCCGCGGGCGCTGGGCTTGATCTCCCGGGCGATGTCGAGCACGTCCTGGTCGTAGAAATACACACCCGTGACCGCCCAGGAAGACTTCGGGACCGTCGGCTTCTCCTCGATCGAGGTCGCGCGTCCGGTCTCGTCGAAGGCCACCACGCCGTAGCGTTCCGGGTCCAGCACGTGATAGCCGAACACCGTGGCCCCGGTCTCCCGGTTCACGGCGCTCTTCAGGCGCTCGGTCAGGCCGTGGCCGAAGAACATGTTGTCGCCCAGGATCAGCGCGCAGCGGTCGTTGCCAACGAACGACGCCCCGATCAGGAAGGCCTGCGCCAGCCCCTCCGGGCGCGGCTGCACCGCGTAGCTCAGGTTCAGGCCCCACTGGCTGCCGTCGCCCAGCACCAGCCGGAAGCTCTCGGCATCGTGCGGCGTGGTGATCACCAGGATGTCCCGGATCCCGGCGAGCATCAGGGTGCTCAGCGGGTAATACACCATGGGCTTGTCGTACACGGGCAGCAGCTGCTTGGACACGGCCCGGGTGATGGGATAGAGGCGGGTGCCGGAGCCTCCGGCGAGGATGATCCCCTTCATTCAGTCTCCGTTCTGCGCAAGTGTGGCATCGAGCATTTCCGCGAGGGCCGGCCGCCAGTCGCGCAGGCGAATGCCGTACACGTGTGCCAGCCTGGAGCAGTCCAGCACCGAGTTCGCCGGCCGGCGCGCGGGGGTAGGGTAGTCCGAACTGGCGATGCCCTGCACCTCGGGGACGCGGTCCCCGCGGGAGGCGACCTGGCCGAAGATCTCCCGGGCGAACCCGCACCAGCTGGTATGGCCCGACCCGGTGCAGTGGAAGGTGCCCCAACCCTCCGCCGGCACGTCGCCTGTACGCAGGCGTGCCGCGATCTCCAGCACCGCATCGGCCAAGTCCCCGGCGAAGGTCGGGCAGCCGTGCTGGTCGTCCACCACCCGCAGGCTGTCGCGCTCGCGCCCCAGGCGGAGCATCGTTTTCACGAAATTGTGGCCGTGCACGCCATAGACCCAGGCCGTGCGCAGGATCACGTGCTGCGGGCAGGCCGCGCGCACGGCCTCCTCACCGGCGAACTTGCTGCTCCCGTACACCCCGAGCGGGGCCACCGGGTCGTCCTCCCCGTAGGCGCCGGGGCGCGAGCCGTCGAACACGTAGTCGGTGGAGACGTGGATCAGGGGAATGCCATGCTCCGCGCAGGCCCGGGCGAGGTTCGCCGGCCCGTCGCGGTTCACCGCAAAGGCCGCCTCGCGGTCGCTCTCCGCCTTGTCCACCGCTGTGTAGGCCGCCGCGTTCACCACCAGCGCGGGCCGCACCGCCGCCAGGCGCGCACGGACCGAACCGGCATCGGTGATGTCCAGATCCTCGCGATCGCTGGCGTCCACCGTCAGCCCCGCCGCCAGCGCCCGGCGCTGCAACTCCCAGCCCAGCTGCCCCTGCGCCCCAGTCAACAAAATGTCCGCAGTCATAGCGCCCCCAATCCAAAACCCATAGCACCGCCCCGTAATCGCGGCCGGAGGCCGCTCCTACAGCCCATCCCCGTGTAGGAGCGACCTCTGGTCGCGATAGGCCTTTTGCCCCGGGCCATCGCGGCCGGAGGCCGCTCCTACAGCCCGTCGCCGTGTAGGAGCGACCTCTGGTCGCGATAGCCCTTTTGCCCCGGGCCATCGCGGCCGGAGGCCGCTCCTACGCGGGCTCCGGCCCTAGGCCCAGGCGCTCCCCGGCGTAGCGGCCGGAACGCACGGCCTCCCACCACGGCCGGTTGTCCAGGTACCACTGCACGGTCTTGCGCAGCCCGCTGTCGAAGGTCTCGCGCGGTTCCCAGCGCAGCTCCTGCCGGATCCTCGCGATGTCCATCGCGTAGCGCGCATCGTGCCCCGGCCGGTCG
>PUOZ01000019.1 GCA_003553165.1 Thioalkalivibrio sp. | reverse complement strand
GGATGCGCCGCACCAGGTGCACCTCACCGTGCGCGGTCTCGGTGCGCCCGTCCTGCCGGTTCTCGAAGCGGTCCAGGATCTTCAGCCGCGTGTAGTCGATCGCGTCGGTGTAGTAGTCGACTGCGGTACGCGTCACGAAGGCCTTGCGCCCGGCCCAGTCCAACCGCTCCACCTGGTAGGGCTGGGCCTGCACCATGTAGATCGCGCCCTCGTAGATCGTCTCGGCGGCGCTCGAGTAGTCGACCTCGGCAATGATGTCCCGGCCTCCGCCGGTGCTGTCCACCACCACGAAGTTGCCCTCGGCGACCGAGCGCAGGCTCACGCTCTGGGCCGGGTAGCTGTCCTCGGTCCAGTGCCAGGTATCGTCCTCCCGGTGCAGCACGCCGTGCTCCTCGAGGTACCCGAGCAGTTCCTCGAGGTTCTCCTTCCCGAAGCGGTCGCCGCGCCGGAACGGCAACTCGAAGGCCGCGCAGCGCACGTGGTCGAGCAGGATCAGGAGCTGGTCGGGGTCGATGCGCGCGTGCTCGGGCGAGCTGCCGAGGAAGAAGTCGGGGTTGCGAATGATGTATTGGTCCAGCGGCTGGCTGCTCGCGACCAGCACCCCCAGCGACGGCCGCATGCGCCGACCCGCCCGGCCCAGGCGCTGCCACGTCGCGGCGATGGTGCCCGGGTAGCCGTTCAGCACACAGACGTCCAGGCTGCCGATGTCCACGCCCAGCTCCAGCGCCGAGGTCGCGATCACGCAGTCGACGTTCCCCGCGCGCAGCGCCTTCTCGGTCGCGCGCCGCTGGCCGGGCAGATAGCCGCCGCGGTAGGCCGCGACCCGGGCCGGCCTGCGCGGGTCGGCGTCGAACACGTCCTTCAGGTACTTGGTCAGCACCTCGACCATCAGCCGCGACTGCGCGAACACGATGGTCTTCAACCCGCTCTTCACCGCCATGCGGGCGATGCGCGTGGCCTGCGACCGGGCCGACGCGCGGATCCCGAGATCGGCGTTCACCACCGGGGGGTTCCACAAAAGGAGGTGGCGTTCGCCGGCCGGCGCACCACTCTCTGTGATCGCGGTCACCGGCTCCCCGATCAACCCCTGCGCCAGTTCGCCGGGGTTCGCGATGGTCGCCGAACTCAGCACGAACACCGGGTCCGAGCCGTAGAAACGGCAGACACGACGCAGCCGCCGGATCACGTTGGCGACGTGGGAGCCGAATACGCCGCGGTAGGTGTGCATCTCGTCGATAACCACGAAGCGCAGGTTCTCGAAGAACTGCGCCCACTTGGTGTGGTGCGGCAGCACCCCCTGGTGCAGCATGTCCGGGTTCGAAACCACGATGTCGCCCCTGGTGCGCACCGCCCTGCGGGCATCGCCCGGAGTGTCGCCGTCGAAGGTGAAGGCGCGGATGCCGAGATTGCCGGCCTCGTTCAGCTCCATCAGCTCGGCGACCTGGTCCTGTGACAGCGCTTTGGTCGGGAACAGGTACAAAGCCTTCGCGCGATCCTTCAGTGCCGCCTGCAGTACGGGGAGGTTGTAGCACAGCGTCTTGCCCGAGGCGGTGGGCGTGACCACGACCGTGTGCCGGCCGGCGGTCACCGCGTCCCAGGCCGCGCGCTGGTGGCTGTAGAGCTGCAGCACGCCGCGCGTGCGCAGCGCCGCATCCAGCCGCGGGTCGAGTTCCCCCGGCAGCGGCAGCAGCTGCGCCGGACACTCGGGCAGCACCACGCCGCCGGTGATCCGGCCTGCGTAACGGGCCTGCAGGCGCCGCACCAGCCGCCGCACCGGATCGTCGATTCCGGTGCCCGCCTGCATTGTCCTGGCTGCCTCCGCCATCATCCGTCCCGCTCGTGAAACCCCTGCCGCATTATGATCCGGTGCGGGTCAGGAAAAAAAAGCCCCGCCCCCAATGCATGGGGAGCGGGGATGGAAGTCCCGCCCGGAACCCTCCCTGGGGCGGGAGGGCCCGCGGAGCACCGTCAGGCCGCTGCGGGCGCCCGCCCCCTGTTGAAATACATGAACAGGAGGAAGGCCACGACCACCGCGACCCATGCGACATACCAGAACATCGCCGCATAGATGATCGCCATACCCAACGCACCGGCGGCCAGCACGTAGTAGGTCATCGGGATCAGCGCCTTGCGGATCAGGTCACCCTCGCGCCCGATGAGTCCCACCGTGGCGGAAGCTGCAACCACGTTGTGCACGCAGATCATGTTGCCGGCGGCGCCGCCCACGGCCTGCAGGGCGACGACGAAGGCCGCCTGGTTGGCGGTCAGGTCGATCTGCACGGCCGTCGCGAACTGGAACAGCGAGAACATCATGTTGCTGACCGTGTTCGACCCGGCAATGAAGGCACCAAGCGCACCGATGATCGGCGAGTACAGGGGCCAGGCGGAGCCGGACACCGCGGACACACCCTCGGCCAGTACCAGCGGCATCGAGGCGTAGGCCGACGCCTGTCCCGACTGGATGAACACCTGCACCATCGGCACCGCAAAGAGCAGGGCCACGCTGGCACCCAGGATCGTCTTGCCCGACTGCCCCCAGGCCCGGGCGTAGGCGCCCTTCTCCCGGTACATCTTGTGCAGGAAGTAGGTGACGATCGACGCCACCAGCAGCACCGCCCCCGGCAGGTACAGCGGCTGCGAGGAGGTGTTGATGTTGGTGCCGAAGATGCCGACCCAGGACAGGGTCATCTCGGGCGAACGCAGGAACGCGGTCACCGGCTCGACGGTGCGGGTGATCACCAGCAGGGCGACCACGACGATGTAGGGCACCAGCGCCTGGAACATCGTGATCGCGGCACCGGTGCGCACCGGGTCCGGCTGGTCCTGGAAGCGGCTGATCCACTCGGGCTCCCACTTGCTGCGCTCCTCGAACTGGAACACGTCCTTTGGCACCAGGAAGCCGCGCTTGGCCGCGGTGACCGTGATCGCGAGACCGACGAGGCCGCCGACGATGGACGGGAACTCGGGACCCAGCAGCCAGGCGACGAGCAGGTAGGGAATGGTGAAGGCGAAACCGGCAAACAGCGCGAATTTCCAGGCCTTCAGACCCTCACGGAAGGATCGCGACTTGCCGAAGAAACGCGTCAGCATGCCGACCATGATCAGCGGGATCAGGAAACCGACCAGCGTATGGATAAGGGCGACGTTCACGCCGATCTGCAACAGGTAGTCGGCGAAGGCGACGTCGCCGATATGCCCCTCGACGATCTCCTGCCCCGACAGACCGGCATTGACACCGACCAGGATCGGGGTGCCGACCGCCCCGAACGAGACCGGGGTGGACTGGATAATCAACGCCGACAGCACCGCGGCCATCGCCGGGAACCCGATCGCCACCAGCAATGGCGACGCCACGGCAGCCGGCGTACCGAACCCG
>PUOZ01000138.1 GCA_003553165.1 Thioalkalivibrio sp. | reverse complement strand
GTCAACAGAACGACGACGATTTGGAGTCCTGCCAGGCTCCGGGGTTTCCAGGGTTCTGGCTGCTTCTACCCCATTGCCCTGATCCTCATGTTCTCAGCGCTTGCGGGCCTAGTGGGCCACTCGGAAAGTGTTGACCGGGTAACCCTGGAGGTCCGCCGCGGTGACCAGACCCTGGCTGCCATGGACTGGCCACAGGCCGGTTTCGAACGTGGCGCGCAGGCACTGGAGATCGACTACGACGCCGCCGGGCTGAGCCCGCCGCGTCGCTCCTGCCAGGGATAGGGCCTGCGCGAGTGCTTCTCCTGGACCAGCTCCACCCGCGATCATGCCGGTCTGGCGTACCTCGGCCACGTGGGGATGGTCTTCCAGTGGCGCCAGGGCACGGGCCATGTGCCGGGCCAGTTCGCGATTCCGCTCCAGAACCGGCTCCCGGTCGAAGATATCGAGGGTCGCGAGCGCCGCCCGGCAGGCCAGCGGGTTCCCGGTATAGGAATGCGAGTGCAGGAAGGCGTTCAGTTTCTCGTAGTCGTCGTAGAAGGCGTCGTACACCTCGTCGGTGGTCAGCACCACCGCCAGGGGCAGATAGCCGCCGGTCAGGCCCTTGGACAGGCACAGGAAGTCCGGACTGATCGGACCCTGCTCGCAGGCGAACATCGTTCCGGTGCGGCCGAAACCTACCGCGATCTCGTCGGCGATCAGGTGCACCCCATGACGGTCGCAGGCCGCGCGCAGGAGGCGCAGATACTCGGCGTCATATATGCGCATCCCACCGGCACACTGCACCAGCGGTTCGACGATCACCGCGCAGGTCTCGTGCGCGTGCTCGGCCAGCGCGACCTCCATCAGTTCGAACTGGCGCCTGGCCACGTCGGCGCAGGTCTCGCCGGCCTCGCGCTCAAAGCAGTCCGGACCCGGTACCGTGATCACCGGCATCATCAGCGGTGCGTAGGTCTTGCGGTACAACTCGACATCACCCACCGCGAGCGCACCCAGGGTCTCGCCGTGATAGCCGTTGCTGAGGCAGATGAAGCGCTGCTTCTACGGGTGCCCGCGGTTCTTCCAGTAGTGGAAGCTCATCTTCAATGCCACCTCGACGGCAGCGCTGCCATTGTCGGCAAAGAAGCAGCGCCGCAAGGAGGCCGGGGTCAGTGCGATGAGGCGTTCAGAGAGCTGCACGACGGGCTCGTGGGTGCAGCCGGCGAGGATCACGTGCTCGAGCAGATCGAGCTGATCGCGGATCGCGGCATTGATCGTGGGATTGGCGTGCCCGAACAGGTTCACCCACCAGGAACTGATCGCGTCCAGGTACCGGTTCCCGTCGAAGTCTTCCAGCCAGACCCCTTCGCCCCGGCGGATGGCCAGCATCGGCAGGGTGCCCTCCTCGCCGTAGTCCTTCATCTGGGTACAGGGGTGCCAGAGGGCGGCGAGATCGCGGCGTTTCAGTGTTCGTGCGTCTATGTGCGGATTGTAACGCCCGGGCTCAGGCGGCGGGGAGCATCGACGCGTACTCGTCCTCGAAGAAGAACCTTTCTTCGCCGAAGGCGGGCCGCAGCTGATCCAGCCAGGTCGCCTCGGCATCGAAGCGAGCGAAGAACGGACGTTGCACCCAGTCGGGGTTCCGCCCCTGCAGGAAGCGCAGGACGAAGACCTTCTCGCCCTGGATCTCCGTCACACCCTGCACCTCGACCTTGCCCGGCCCTGCGCTCATCGACGGCCCCCGCGCCGTGCGCGAGAGCCCGGAAACGGACTGCATGGCGTCGCGGTAGATCGCCCACGCCCGAGCCAGTGGCACTTCGAAATACTGTCTCGCCCCGGTGTCGCGTTCCACGAACAGGTAATAGGGATGGATGCCAACACGCACCTGTTCGCGCCAGAGCCGGGCCCAGTCCTCGGCCCGGTCGTTGATGTGCGCCAGCAACGGGCCCTGGGACCGGAGGGTCGCGCCGGTCTCCCGAAGGCGGCGGATTGCCGCCCTCGCGATCGGGGTATCCATCTCCCGCCAGTGATTGTAGTGGGCCATCACAGCGACATTCTTGCCGGCGTCGACCATGCGTTCCAGAAGCCTCAGGAGGTCGTCGGCGTCATTGTCGGTCACGAACCGGTGGGGCCAGAAGCTCAAGGCCTTGGTACCGATGCGTACGGTCTGGATGTGGTCGTACTCCCGGGCCAGCAGCGGCTCCAGGTACTGGGCCAGGTTCCGGGTCTTCATCACCATCGGGTCCCCGCCCGTGATCAGGAGATCCGACACGTCCCGGTGCGCCCTGAGGTAGCCCAGCATCGTTTCCGCCTCACTGGAGGCGATGCGGAGCTCCTTGTCGCCCACGAACTGCGCCCAGCGGAAGCAGAAGGTGCAATAGCTGTGGCAGGTCTGTCCCTGGCTGGGGAAGAACAGGACCGTCTCACGGTATTTGTGCTGCAGGCCGTCGATGACCTTGCCGGCGAAATCCCGCGGACGGTTCATTGCCAGCTGACCCGCGGGGTGCGGGTTGAGACCCTCTCGCAACTGCCGGGCCAGGACCGCGATCTCTGCGCGCGCCGCCCCGGCCGTGTGCAGCGCCGCCATGCGCGCGAAGGCGTCGGGTGCCAGCATGCCGCGCTGCGGAAAGGTGAGTTGGAAGATCGGGTCATCGGGAACCCTGGCCCAGTCGATGAGTTCGTCGATCACGTACTCGTTCACGCGAAACGGGAGCACGCTGGACACCACCTGCATCTCGAAGCGCATCTCCTCGGAGAGTCCTGCAAGCGCATCGATACGATCCAGGGTGCGTTCGTTGAAGACCTTGAAACGGCGGGGCTCGATCGTCCCCACATCGGGGTCGCGAAAGAATTTCAGAACGGAATTCATCCAGTCCCTCCTGCATGGAAGAGAAGGCGTGCCGAGAGCACGGGAGCGGTCAGGCCGGAGGCCTGAGTCCGGTCCCGGAGCGGGACCGGAACAACATGGCCGCAAAATAGTTTTGCGGAAACAGTCCGCCACGGTAACAACCCGGACTCCCTCCAGGCAACCTCCTCAGCCACTTGGGCATGTGCCCGCGTGCGGGTACCGGGCGAAGGGAGGACACGCGAGCCCCCTTCAGGGTTGACCTGCGTCCCGGATATGACAGGCTGTTGGAAACCCCGCTGGAGGCCGCCATGCACCCGGAATTTCCGCACCAGGACATGATCCACCTGAACCATGCCGCGGTCGGTCCGTGGCCACTGCGCACCGCCGAGGCGGTGACGGCCTTTGCACGGGAAAACGCGGTCTCCGGATCGCGCCACTATGCGCGATGGCTCAAGGTGGAGGCGGCGACACGCGCGCTCGCACAGGCCGTGATCGGTGCCGAGGATGCAGCCGACATCGCCTTCGTGAAGAACACCTCCGAGGCCCTGTCCATCG
>PUOZ01000151.1 GCA_003553165.1 Thioalkalivibrio sp. | reverse complement strand
GATCTCAAGCGCGACCGCCAAGTGCAGGGAGTCGCCCGAACGAAGACCGCTCGTGGCGTCTCGCGCCACGCGAGCCGCCGACGCGAGCGCACTGCGGGAAACCGGAACCAGGCGCAATCCGTTGGCGCAGAAGGCCTCGAATTCCGACCACACCGCGCCGGCCTGGTCAGCCGTGAGCTCCCGTCGGCGCTGCTTCAGGGCCAGGGCGGTGGCGAATTCAGTCACCATCCAGTCCCCGGCCACGACGAGTTCGTCGCGCTACGCGCGATTCTCCGAGCGGCACGGCATCGCTTATGACGACAGCCATGTCGAGAGATCCGCGGGTTCCTGTGCAGTCGTCTCGTCGGGGGCCACAATATCGATGCCAAGCAAGCCCAGGTGGGAAACAAAGTCACGCGGCCCAGGCTTGCGAACCTGCGCCAGTCGGGCAAAGATCTGGGTTACGTTCCCACCACAACTCACCATGGGTGCCCCCACGATGACATTGACCCCGCGCATTTCGGTTTCCTTTCGATGGATCGCCCGCCCTCTCACGGGCCGAGCGAGCCAGCCGGGGGCGCACTTCTTCAAGGTGATTCCCTTGCTGCTGGCCGCGCTGCTGCTGGGAGCCTGCGGGTCCGTGTCGCTGACCGAAGAGGAGCACTTCCAGCGCGCGCTGGAGCTCGAGGCATCCGGCGAAACGCGCGCGGCGGTGATCGAGTGGAAGAACGTGCTGCAGAAGAATCCTTCCAACATGGACGCCCGCCTGCGGCTGGGCCTGATCAACCTTGAACTGGGTGACCTCGCGGCCGCACGATCGGAACTGCAGCGGGCAGCCGATCTGGGGATGGAGCCGGCGGTGGTGGGGCCACCACTGGCGCGGGTCTGGCTGATGGAGGGCAACTACGACCGCGTGCTGGAGGAACTCGACCCGGAGGACTTCGCGGCCGAGGAGGCGTCGGTGCGCGCGCAAGTGCTGCTGCTTCGCGGCGAGGCGATGGCGGCGCAGAACCGGCCGGACGAGGCGATGGAAGCCTTCGAGGAGGCGCTTCTGCTGGCACCGGACCTCGGGTTGGCTCACGTCGGCATGGCCGCGGTGCATGCCGCGCAGGGGCGCCCAGAGGACGCCCGCGACCGGCTTCAGACCGCACTCGCGATGGAGCCCCGCCTGCACCAGGGCTGGAACCTGCTCGGCGACCTGGAGCGATCGGAGGGTCGGCTGGAGGCGGCCGAGGCCGCCTATGGCGAGGCGATCCAGCACGGACCGTCGCCCTATTTCTTTCACATGAAACGCGCGCTGACGCGGATGGCGCTGCAGGACATGCCGGGCATGGAGGAGGATCTGCGGGCAATGCGGCGACTGGGTCCGCGTTCACCGAGCACGTCCTACGTCCAGGGACTGGTGCATTACCAGGAGGGTCGTTACGCCGAGGCGCAGACGGCGTTCGAGGAGTCGCTGAGCCGGGCGCCCGATTTCCAGCCGGCGGTGTTCTTCCTCGGCGCGAGCCATTTCGCACAGCAGCGCTGGCGCCAGGCCGAGCACAATCTCGAACGCTTCCTGCGCGCGCATCCGCAATCCGACGATGCCGCGCGCCTGCTGGCGCTGGTGCGCGTTCAGGCGGGCGATCTCGCCAGCGCCGAGGGGCTGCTGCGCCCGGTACTGGGGCGCAGCCCGGACGACGTGCTGGCGCTGAACCTGATGGGGAATCTCTACCTTGCGCGCGGCGAGCACGACGAGGGCATCGGCCACCTGCGCCGCCTGACCTCGATCCGCCCCGAGGATCCGACGACGCGGGCGACGCTGGCCGCCGGCCTGTTGCGGGCCGGCGAGCGCGAGGAAGGGATGCGCGAACTCGAGACCGCGATCGAACAGGCGCCCGGCCAGCATGCGCTGGAAGTCACCTACATCGTCCAGTTGCTTCAGGGCCAGGAATACGACGCGGCGCTGGAGGCCATCGCACGCCTGCAGGAAGCGCTGCCGGACAACCCGCTGCCCTACAACCTGCGGGCGGCCGCCTACATGGGCAAAGGGGATATGGGGCTGGCCCGGGAAGCCTTGCTGGAGGGGCTCCAGGTCGCGCCGCGCGACCCGGCGATCTCGTCGAACCTCGCGCAGATCGCGCTCCAGGGCGGGGACCGGGACGAGGCGCGTCACATCTACCGCGAGTCGGTGCGGCAACATCCAGGGCATGTAGGGATTTCCCTGCGCCTGGCGCAACTCGAGGCCGAGGACGGCAATCCGGATGCGATGCGCACGGTACTCGAGCAGTCGATCGCGCGCTATCCCGAGGTGCTGGCGCCGCGGCTGGTGCTGGGCCGCTACCACCTGAGCCAGAACGAGCCCCGACGCGCCCTGGCCCTGCTGGAGCCGGTGCGCCAGTCTGCTGCTGATGATGTGGATATGCTGGACCTGCTGGCGAGAGCGCAGATCGCCGCCGGCCAGAACGTGCAGGCGGTGACGACGCTGCGTGCGCTGGGGCAGCGGGTACCCGAGTCGGCGGAGGGCCGATTCCGGCTCGGCGCCGGGTTCGAGCAGGCGGACAGCCGCAGCGAGGCCCGCTCGCAGTACCGGCGGGCGCTGGAATTGGAGCCGGCGCATGCGCGGGCCTTGCAGAGCCTCGCCGCCCTGGAGCTGCGCGAGGGCCGACAGGACGAGGCGCTGGCACTGGCGCGGCGGATGCAGCGTGAGGACGGCATCGCCGCGGCAGGCCATGCGATCGAGGGCCGCGTGCATTCGGGCGCCGGCAGACACGAGGACGCAGCACAGGCCTTCGAACAGGCCTACGCGCTCGGGCCTTCGGCCGAGAACGCCGTGGCACTGGCGCTGATCCAGCAGCAACTCGGGCGCGCGGAGGAGGCCGCCGAGCTGCTCGGGGCGCGACTGGCCGAGTATCCCGACGAGACCGCCGTGCGCTTCCACCTGGCGCAGGCGCTGATGGCCTCAGGCGACAACGCCGGTGCGATCCGCGAATACGAGGACCTGGTGCGCACCCTGCCAGAGAACGTGGTGGTACTGAACAACCTCGCGTTTCTCTACCAGACCGAGGGGGATGAGCGTGCGCTGGAGTACGCCGAGCGGGCCCATGCGCGGGCACCGGACAACCCGGCGATCGCGGATACGCTGGGCTGGGTACTGGTGAACCGCGGGGAGGTCGAGCGCGCCCTGCCGCTGCTGGAGACCGCGCGCCAGGCGCTGCCGGACCGGCCTGAGGTGCGCTACCACTACGCCACCGCGCTGGCGAATGCGGGGCGCCGCGCCGAAGCCCGGCAGGAACTCGCCGCGCTGCTGAACGAGGTCGAGTCGTTCCCGCAGCGAGCGGACGCCGAGACCCTGTTGCAGTCGCTGCGGTAGCCTTTTGGATATTCGATCACGCCCGGAAGCCGCCCGCAGGAGCGACCCCGTACCTTCGTAGGAACGACCTCTGGTCG
>PUOZ01000353.1 GCA_003553165.1 Thioalkalivibrio sp. | reverse complement strand
TGGAAGCCGCTCCTACGCGCCCCCCGTGGGAGAGCGACCTCTGGTCGCGATTGCCGCGCGCTGGATCGCGGCTGGAAGCCGCTCCTACGCGCCCCGTAGGAGCGACCTCTGGTCGCGATTGCCGCGCGCGGGATCGCGGCTGGAAGCCGCTACGTGGGGGTTTGGGGGTGGAGGAGCTCGTCCAGGGCGGCCTCGTCGAGGACCGGGATGCCGAGTTTTTCGGCCTTGGCGAGCTTGGAGCCGGCATTCTCGCCGGCGATCACCGCGCTGGTCTTGCCTGAGACGCTGCCGGTGACCTTCGCGCCCAGGGCCTCCAGCCGGGCGGCGGCCTCCTCGCGGGTCATGCCCTCGAGGCTTCCCGTGAGCACATAGGTCCTCCCGGCCAGGGGCTGCGGGCGCTCGGAGGCGGGTTGCACCTCGGGCCAGTGCACGCCGGCCGCACGCAGGGCGTCGATCACCTCCCGGTTATGCGGCTCGGCAAAGAAATTCGCGACATGCCGGGCCACTACCGGACCCACGTCGCGAATCGCCTCCAGCTCCTCCACCGAGGCCTGCATCAGCGCATCCAGGGTGCCGAAATGCTCGGCGAGCGCGCGTGCCGTGACCTCGCCCACCTCGCGGATGCCAAGCGCATAAACGAACCGCGCCAGCGTGGTCTCGCGGGCCTGCTCCAGCGCCTGCTCCAGGTTCTGCGCCGACTTCTGGCCGATGCGCTCGAAGTCCTGCAGGCGCTGCGCGTCCAGCGCAAAGAGTTCCGCGGGATTGCTCACGGCACCCGCGCGCACCAGCTGTTCGATCAGCTTGTCCCCGAAACCCTCGATGTCCAGCGCCTTGCGCGAGACGAAGTGCCGCAGCGCTTCGCGCCGTTGTGCCGGGCACACCAGGCCGCCGGTGCACCGGACCGCAGCCTTGCCCTCCTCCTGCTCGATCGCGGATCCACACTCGGGGCAGGCGTCGGGCAGCACGATTTCCCTGGTTTCGGGTTCGCGCTCGCCCCCGGCCCGGCCGACGACCTCCGGGATCACGTCGCCGGCACGGCGCACGACCACCCGGTCCCCGATCCGGATGTCCTTGCGCGCGACCTCGTCCATGTTGTGCAGGGTGGCGTTGCTGACCATCACCCCGCCCACGAGGATCGGCTCCAGGCGCGCCACCGGCGTCAGGGCGCCGGTGCGGCCCACCTGGAAGTCGACGGACAGGAGCCGGGTGGTGCGCTCCTCGGCAGGAAACTTGTAGGCCATGGCCCAGCGCGGCGCGCGGGCGACGAAGCCCATCCGCTGCTGGTCGGCGCGGTCATCGACCTTGAACACGACGCCGTCGATGTCATAGGGGAGTTCGCCGCGCCGCCCGGCCATCTCGCGGTAATACGCGAGCGCACCCTCGGTCCCGTTGACGCAACTGCGGTCCGGGCATACCGGGATGCCCATGTCCGCGAACCAGTCGAGTACCGCCGACTGCCTTGCGGGCAGGGGGAAGTCCTCGGGAACCCAGCCCGGTCCATAAGCGAAGAAGCTGAGCGGGCGGCCTGCGGTCACGGCGGGGTCGAGCTGGCGGAGACTGCCGGCGGCCGCGTTGCGCGGGTTCATGAAGCCACGCTGTCCAGCCTCGTGCAGCCCCTTGTTCAGGCGCTCGAAATCGGCGCGGCGCATGAACACCTCGCCGCGCACCTCGAACTCGTCGGGCCAGCCCGGGCCCTTCAGAGCCAGCGGAATCGCGCGCAGCGTGCGCACGTTCCCGGTCACGTCCTCGCCGGTCTCCCCGTCGCCGCGGGTCGCCGCCTGGACCAGGTTGCCATCCCGGTAGAACAGGCTGATCGCCAGGCCGTCGAGCTTGGGCTCGGCCATGTAGACGATCGCGGCGGCCTCCCGTCCCAGACGCTCGCGGGCACGGCGGTCGAAGGCTCGCAGGTCTTCTTCGGCAAAGCCGTTGTTGAGCGACAGCATCGGCAGCCGGTGGCGGACCGGCGCGAAGCGGGCTGCCGGGGCACCGCCCACCCGCTGGGTGGGCGACTCCGGCACCACGAGTTCCGGGTATTCCGCTTCGATCCGCTGCAGCTCGGCCAGCAGTTCATCGTACTCGGCGTCGCTGATCTCCGGGTCGTCCAGCACGTAATAGCGCCGGTCGTTGTAGGCGATCCGTTCGCGCAGCTCAGCGGCCCTGCGGGCAGGGTCCGCCGCGCGCTCCCCTGCCGTCACCGGCTGACCTTTCTGCGCAGCAGCTCCGGACGGTGGCGCAGCAGCCACTGGTTCATATCCTCGCGCATGTGAGCCAGGGTCTGGTTGGTCGCGGTCGACTGCTGCGCGTCCATGATCCGCCCGCCCAGATCGCGGGCCAGGACGTGGCTGGTCTCCAGCAGGACCTCGAAGGCCCGCTGCGGGCGGTCGCAGACGTGCACCTGCAGGAACAGGGTGATGCCCGGGGTCATCATGTCGGACAGGTTCTCGTCGGTCAGCGTCCCCGGTGCGACCATGTTCGCCACGCTGAACAGGGGTTCCCGGTCGGTCGCGTCATCCTCGCGGTAGTGATAGATCGACATCTCGCCCAGATTCAGGCCCGCCCGCCGCAGCGCCGCACCCAGGGCCACCCCGGTAAACGGCCGGTTCCTCGGCGCCACCACGTGCAGGACGAGGATCTTTTCCTTGTCCCGGCCGCGGGCCAGGGGGTTGCGTCCCACAACGCGCGGCTCCGAGACATCCTCGAAGCGCTCGGCGGCGACGGTCTTGGCCGCGGCCGGCGGCCGCTCGGCTGCGCCGTCGCCGGCAGCCGGCCTGGCGGGCTCCGTGTCCCTGAGACGGCCGATGCGATCCCTCAGTCCGGAGAGTACCGACGCGGGCTTCCGCAACACTCGCGGCAGGGCGTCGTCCGTCTCCGGCTCTGATGCGGGCTCGGGCCGAGGTTCGGGTGGCGATTCGGGTTTCGGCCTGGATCCGGGCCTGGGCACCGGCCCGGATTCCGGACCCGCTTCGGGCCGCGCTTCCCGACCGGGCTTGGACGTGGATTCCGGTTCCGCTTTGGCGCGCGGGACGGAGGGCCGCTGCTCCGGCTCTCGGCCGGCCTTCCGGGGGGATCTGGAGACGCCGCGCTCCTCGGGTTCCAGCAGCTGTTCCAGCTCCGTGGTGATCCCGCCGAGCGTCGGTTCGATTTCGTGATCGTCCCGGTGTGCGCGAATATGCACACCCACGTCGTCGGCCCAGTCGTCCATTTCGCGCATCCTGGCTTCGCGCCGTCCGCGTTCGCGCACGCGGTGCGCAACCCAGATACCCGCCACCAGGATCACTCCCAGAATCAATAGGCTGATACGCAACCAATCCACAGGAAAAGACCTCTCGCGTTCCGTCAGGCTTCCGCCAGTTCCACCGCGGCATCGATGTCCACGCTGACCAGGCGCGACACGCCGGGTTCGTGCATGGTAACGCCGATCAACTGCTCCGCCATGGCCATG
>PUOZ01000307.1 GCA_003553165.1 Thioalkalivibrio sp. | reverse complement strand
GGCCATCGACAGTCGCCCGTACCGCGACGACGCCGGCGTGCCGCAGGTGTCCCGGGACCCTGACGCGGCGATGGGCTCTCACGCCAGCGAACTTCCTGTGGGAAAATGACGCCTCGCAACGGAGCAAGTCAACGCGGATTTCCCGCAGCGGGAGCCTCTGGTTTGAATGCAGATGTCGACGGGCCCCTGATTGCACCGACCCGCAGGGCGGTGCTGATCGGTGCCGAGCGCTACCGGCGGCATTCCTATGGCGACAACCATCCGCTGGGCATTCCCCGCGTCTCGCTGACCCTGGACCTGATTCAGGCCTACGGGGCCCTGTCGGAGCCGGAGTTCCGCACTGCCCGGCCGGCGATGCCGGTCGAACTCGAACGGTTTCACACCCGCGAATACATCGGCGCGCTGCAACAGTGCGAGGCAGAGGGTCGAGTCGCGCACCGTTATCGGCAGCGGCACAACGTCGGCAACTTCGAGAACCCGTTCTTTCCCGGATTTTTCACCACGCCCGCCACCGCCACCCAAGGCAGCATCCAGGGTGCCGAGGTGGTGCTGGAGGGCCTGATCGCCTTCAACCCGGCGGGCGGCATGCATCATGCGCGGCCCGATGCCGCGCGGGGATTCTGTTACCTCAACGATCCCGTGCTGGGAATCCTGCGGCTACGGCGCGAAGGATTGCGCGTGCTTTACGTGGACATCGACGCCCACCACGGCGACGGCGTCGAGGCCGCGTTTCGCCAGGATCCCGAGGTGTTGACCCTTTCGCTGCACATGGACACCGCCTATGCCTATCCCTTCGAGGGTGGAGGGGTCGGGGACGCCGGTCCCCTGGACAATGCGGTGAACATGCCCTTGCCCAGGGGCGTGCACGACGACGAATACCGGCACGTGTTTGGGCGCCTGTGGCCTGCAGTGCTGGAAGCCTTTCGGCCTGCGGTCGTCGTATTGCAGGCAGGTACCGACATCCTGGGCCCCGACCCCTTGGGCAAGTTCCGCATCTCCACGCAACTTTTCCTCGAGGTGGTGCAGCGCATCCTTGCGGATGCCCCGAGGCATGCCGACGGGACGCCACGGCTGCTGGTGCTTGGGGGCGGCGGCTACCATCCGCTGGCGCTGGCCCGCTGCTGGACGGGCGTGTGGGGGTTGCTGTCGGGGCGCGAACTGCCGGAGGCCGTGCCGCCGGAAGGTGAGGCGCTGCTCCGTGCGGTCGACTGGGACCTCGACGAGGACGAAGGGTACTTCGAGAGGCTATTCACGCAGCGGGTCGATCACGCGATTTCGGGGGAGGTAAGGGCCGAGGTGCGCACGCGCGTGGACGTGCTGCTGTCCGGCCACCCGTGGTTGCGGGGACGTTCGCGGATTCGTTAGCGGGAAAGTCCCGGCCCCGTTTTGTAGGTCGGGTTAGCGTAGCGTAACCCGACGTGCCGGCGTGCCGGGGACGACGCTGCTTTGCAGCCAAGGCTGGGTGCGAGACCCGTCGGGTTACGCCCTTCGGGCTAACCCGACCTACGGTTTTCGCTTTTTCATTGTAAAGGGTGGTGCGCTACGAGGGCATGAGAGTTCTTGAACCGCAACCCGACGGCGTTGGCGCAGCCCGGAACCGCCTCGCGCTCTCCGGAGGCGGATGGTTCAGGTCAGGCGCTGGCCACCGGGATGCGGCCGATGCGGGCGCGCCACTCGCGGGGGCCGGTTTCGTGCACGCTGGTGCCCTTTGCATCGACGGCGACGGTGACTGGCATATCGCGGACCTCGAACTCGTAAATGGCCTCCATGCCCAGGTCTTCGAACGCGACCACGCGCGCCGTGCGGATCGCCTTCGCCACCAGGTAGGCGGCGCCGCCGACCGCCATCAGATAGGCGGAGCCGTTGTCACGGATGGCCTCGATCGCGGTGGGACCGCGCTCGCCCTTGCCGACCATTGCGATGAGGCCCGTCTGTTCCAGCATCATGCGGGTGAACTTGTCCATGCGCGTCGCCGTGGTGGGGCCGGCCGGGCCAACGGCCTCGTCGCGCACCGGGTCCACCGGGCCGACGTAGTAGATTACGCGGTTGGTGAAATCGACCGGCAGCGCCTCGCCCTTTGCGAGCATGTCCTGGATGCGCTTGTGCGCGGCATCGCGGCCGGTGAGCATGCGCCCGTTCAGCAATAGCACCTGGCCGGGTGTCCAGGCGGCAACCTGTTCCTTCGTGAGGGTGTCCAGATCCACCCGGGTCGCCACCTCGGTATCGGCCTGCCAGGTGACCTCGGGCCAGTCCTCCAGCAGCGGCGGATCGAGCCGGGCAGGGCCGCTGCCGTCGAGGTGGAAGTGTACGTGGCGGGTAGCCGCGCAGTTCGGGATCAGCGCGACGGGGAGGCTGGCGGCGTGGGTCGGGTAGTCCAGGATCTTCACGTCGAGAACGGTGGTGAGGCCGCCGAGTCCCTGCGCGCCAATGCCCAGCGCGTTGACCTTGTCCATTAGCTCCAGCCGCAGCTCATCGATGCGGGACAGGTGGTCGCCTTGCCTGGCGCGGGCCTTCAGTTCGTGGATGTCCACCGGGGCCATCAACGCCTCCTTGGCCATCAAAACCGCCTTTTCCGGGGTGCCACCGATGCCGATGCCGAGGATGCCGGGCGGACACCAGCCGGCGCCCAGCGTGGGGACGGTGCGCAGGACCCAGTCGACGATGGAATCCGATGGGTTCAACATCGCCATGCGCGCCTTGTTCTCGGAGCCTCCGCCCTTTGCCGCGCAGATGACCTCCAGGCCGTCGCCAGGGACGCTCTCGTAGTGCACCACTGCGGGGGTGTTGTCGCGGCTGTTGCGGCGCGCCCCGGCCGGGTCCAGCAGCACCGAGGCCCGCAGCTTGTTGTCGGGGTGCAGATAGGCGCGGCGGACACCCGCGTCGACCATCTCCTGGACGCTCATGGTCGCGTCCCAGCGCAGGTGCATGCCGACCTTCAGGAAGACCACCGCGATGCCGGTGTCCTGGCAGATCGGGCGATGTCCCTCGGCACACATGCGCGAGTTGGTCAGGATCTGGGCGATGGCGTCGCGCGCGGCCGGGCCTTCCTCGCGCTCCCAGGCCTCGCCCAGGGCGCGGATGTAGTCCGGCGGGTGGTAGTAGCTGATGTACTGGAAGGCGTCCGCAATCGACTGGATGAGATCCTGCTCGCGAATCACGGCCATGGCTGCGCTCCGGGTGCCCGACGGGGAACGCCCATTCTAGCAGTCGGCAGTCAGCGGAGCAGGGCCGTTGTAGATCGGGCCGCCGCGCTCCAGGTACAGCTGCAGGACGGCCTGGCCCTTCCTGCGGCGCAGCGGACCCCGGACACCGATGCCACGACGGCACAATTCCTGGCGCCAGCGCGGCGTGGCCGGACCCTCGTCGAAGCCGATCGCCTCGACGTCCTTGCGGCTGGTTGCGAAGACCAGCCTGCGCACCCCGCTCCAGGCGATCGCGCCCAGGCACATGG
>PUOZ01000213.1 GCA_003553165.1 Thioalkalivibrio sp. | reverse complement strand
GCTCGCGAACTGTGTGGTGCCCCCGCCGGCAACATAGCGGTAGGGGTGCCCTTCGAACCGGACCCCGGCAGCACGCAACTCCCGGACTGCGGGCGTTACCGGTTCCTTTTCCTTCCCCATAGTGTCCCCCTCGTTCCGAGATCGGCGCCACGGCAGCCTGGCTTCACCGCGAGACCATGACCGAGCATCCCCCCGAACCCCATGGCGGCCTGGAAAACGAGGAAACGAGCTGGCGCTTCGAACCTGACCGTTGAGCCGAGTCTTCGGTATCGATAGCGAGCCCGGCCCCGGGCTACGAGTTCCCGGAGCCCTTGCCGAGCGCCTCAGCCAGCCGCTGTCCCTTCAAGTGTCGTACTTCGATCCCTTCCACTTGGAAGATCACGTGCTTCGCAAGGTTCTTCGCGTGGTCGCCGATCCGCTCTACGGCCTTGAGCACAAGCACAGCCTCGATGATGAGCGGGACGTTGGAAGAAGGGCTGGATGCGATGGCATCCTGAACGTCACCCAGCGCCGTCTTGTAGACGCGGTCCAGTTGCTTGTCGGCCTCGACCACCGCGATCGCGGCATCTTCGTTTCGGTCCGGGATCGCCTCGAGAACCTGTGCCAGAGCATCGTGCGCAAAGAGGGCAGTCCTGCCGCGGATTGCCGGGTTGGCCGCTGCGTGCGCATTACCCCAATGTTCGTTAGAATTTGCTGATCAATTCGCCGAGGAATCGGCCTGTGGCAACCCGCACATGAATGCAATCCAATCCCCCTTGAAGACCCAGTTGTTCTCCCACTTTGCTCGGGTGGCCAAGGCGCTCGCGAGCCCGGTGCGCCTGGAACTCCTGGAGGCGCTGGCCCAGGGCGAGCGCAGCGTGGACGAGCTGGCCCGCGCCGTCAGCGTGCCCATGGCGAATGCTTCACACCACCTGCAGGTGCTGCGCGACGGCGGCCTTGTCCATTCGCGCCGGGACGGCGTACAGATCATATACTCCCTGAGCGACGAGACCGAGATCACGCAGGTCATCGCGGGTATCCGGCGCATCGCGGAGGCACAGCTCGCCGAGGTGGACCGAATCGTCCGGGAGGCCTTTACCAGCCGGGACAATGTGACCCCGATGGATCCAGGCGAGGTGATCAAACTGGCGCGCCGCGGCGAGGTCACCGTGATCGACGTGCGCCCGCGCGACGAGTTTCATGCCGGTCACATCAAGGGTGCGATCAACGTCCCGCTCGCCGAACTCGGGCAGTATCTGGCCGACCTGCCCCGCGACCGCGAGATCGTGGCTTACTGCCGTGGTCCGTACTGCGTGCTGTCCTTTGAAGCGGTCGAAGAGCTGCGCCGACATGGTTTTCGAGCGCGGCGACTAGACGCAGGCTATCCCGAATGGAAGGCTGCCCGCCTGCCCGTGGCCCACTAGCAGCCTGGCCAGTGTTTCCAATCGGACGGGCCCAAACCTCAGGCTCGGGAGAAGGTGTGGCGTGCCATCCTTGCGCAGCTTCTCTTCTTCGAATCAAGCCGCCAACACGCTGCGCCCTGTCTCGCTGCAATAAAAAAGACGCGGGAACAGCCACTGTCCACGCGTCTCTCGATTGGCGGAAACGGGCCGGGCGAAACGCCCGGCTCAGGCCGTCATCACTGCTGCAAGCGCTCCAGATCGAAGCGGTCGGCGTTCATCACCTTCGCCCAGGCCTTGACGAAGTCCTTCACGAACTTCTCCTGGTTGTCGTCCTGGGCGTACACCTCGGCATAGCTGCGCAGGATGGAGTTGGAACCGAACACCAGATCGATGCGGCTTGCGGTCCACTTCACCTGGTCGGTCTTGCGGTCGCGAATTTCGTAGAGGTTGTCACCCGCGGGCTTCCAGGTGTAGCCCATGTCCGTCAGGTTGACGAAGAAGTCGTTCGTCAGCTGACCCTCGCGGTCGGTGAATACGCCGTGCCTGGTACCACCGTGGTTGGTGCCGAGCATGCGCATGCCGCCGGTCAGTACGGTCATCTCGGGCGCGGTCAATCCCATGAGCTGAGCCCGGTCTAGCAGCATCTCCTCCGGCTTGACCACGTACTCCTTCTTCTCCCAGTTGCGGAAGCCATCCGCCAACGGCTCCAGCGGGGCGAAGGAGTCGGCATCGGTCATCTCCTCGGTGGCATCGCCACGGCCCGGAATGAAGGGCA
Organism: Thioalkalivibrio sp.; assembly: GCA_003553165.1. Taxonomy (GTDB): domain Bacteria; phylum Pseudomonadota; class Gammaproteobacteria; order Ectothiorhodospirales; family Ectothiorhodospiraceae; genus Thioalkalivibrio. The sequence goes on along the minus strand of PUOZ01000213.1, from coordinate 1,299 downwards.
CCAGGACTTCATGGCCGGCCGCCCTGGCCGCCTGCTCGATGCCCACGCTGCCGCCCAGCACGATCAGGTCGGCGACGCTGGCGCCGGTCTCGGCGGAAAGCTGCTCGTAGACCTTCAGTACCTTGGTCAGCCGCTCCGGCTCGTTGCCTTCCCAGTCCTTCTGCGGAGCCAGACGAATGCGGGCACCGTTGGCGCCGCCGCGTTTGTCGGAGCCGCGGAAGCTGCGTGCGCTGTCCCAAGCGGTAGCGACCATCTCGCCGACGGTGAGACCGCTCTCGGCGATTCGCTGTTTGGCGGACTCGACGCAGTAGTCGGTGTTGCCGGCCGGTACCGGATCCTGCCAGATCAGGTCTTCCTGGGGCGCGTCCGGACCGATGTAGCGGCTCTTGGGCCCCAGGTCGCGATGGATCAGCTTGAACCAGGCCCGAGCGAAGACGTCCTGGAAGCGCGCCGGGTCGTTGCGGAAGTCCTCGAGAAGCTTCCGATAGATCGGATCCATTTTCATCGCCATGTCCGCATCGGTCATGATCGGGTTGTGGCGGATGGATGGATCCGTGGTGTCGACCGGTCTGTCGTCTTCCTTGATGTCGACGGGCTCCCACTGCCAGGCACCGGCGGGGCTCTTCTTCAGCTCCCACTCGTGGTCGAGCAGCATGTCGAAATAGCCCATGTCGAACACGGTCGGATGCTTGGTCCAGGCACCTTCGATACCCGAGGTCACCGCATTGGTGGCCTTACCGTGCATGTTGGGGTTACGCCACCCCAGGCCCTGCTCCTCGACATCGGCCGCCTCGGGCTCGGGGCCGAGGGCGGCAGCGTCGCCGTTGCCGTGGCACTTGCCGACGGTGTGGCCACCCACCGTCAGCGCCGCGGTTTCCTCGTCATTCATGGCCATGCGGGCGAAGGTCTCGCGTACCTGGTTGGCGGTCTTGAGCGGATCCGGCTGGCCGTTCACGCCTTCCGGGTTCACATAAATCAGCCCCATCTGCACCGCGGCCAGGGGGTTCTCCATGGTCTCGGGCTTGTCGACGTCGCCATAGCGCCCGTCGGAGGGCGCCAGCCACTCCTTCTCGGCACCCCAGTAGGTGTCCTTTTCGGGATGCCAGATATCCTCGCGGCCAAAGGAGAAGCCGAAGGTCTTCAGACCCATGTTCTCGTAGGCCACGTTGCCAGCCAGGATGATCAGGTCGGCCCAGCTGATCTTGTTGCCGTACTTCTTCTTGATCGGCCACAACAACCGGCGTGCCTTGTCGAGGCTGACGTTATCGGGCCAACTGTTGATCGGCGCGAAGCGCTGGT
>PUOZ01000109.1 GCA_003553165.1 Thioalkalivibrio sp. | reverse complement strand
CGCTGAACCGCTCCGGCGTGCCGGTGCTCGCCGCCGATGTGCCCTCCGGCGTACAGATCGATTCCGGCTCGGTACGCGGAGTCGCGGTGCGCGCGGGGCTGACCGTCACCATGATCGCGGACAAATTCGGGCTGCGTACCGGTGCCGGGGTCGACCATGCGGGGCTGGTGCGGGTGGCAGCGCTGAATCTTCCCGAAGCGCTGTACGAGGGCGTGCCCTGGCTCGCGACCCGCGTCACGCCGGAACAGGCGCCGCGCGGCCTGCCGGCGCGCAGGCCAGCGGCGCACAAGGGTGATTTCGGGCATCTGCTGGTGGTCGGCGGGGCGCCCGGCTATTCCGGTGCCGCGCGGCTGACCGCTGCGGCGGCCCTGCGCGCCGGTACCGGCCGCGTGACGCTGGTGACGCACCCCGACCACGCCGCACTCGCGAACCTGGATCGTCCCGAACTCATGGTGCGTCCGGCGCAAACGGCGCGTGACATCGACGCCCTGCTGGCGGGCGCGGATGCAGTGGCCGTGGGTCCGGGTTTCGGTCAGGAAGCCTGGGCCCGCGGCCTGTGGCCGGCAGTCGCGGACTGGCGCGGCCCGCTGGTCGTCGATGCGGATGCCCTGAACCTGCTGGCGCAGGCGCCGCGGCGGCGGGACGACTGGGTATTGACGCCGCACCCCGGCGAGGCCGGCCGCCTCCTCGGCAGCAAGGCCGCCGCGGTGAATGCGGATCGGCTCGCGGCCCTGCGGGAACTGCAGCATCGCTATGGCGGGACGGTCCTGCTCAAGGGTGCGGGAACCCTGGTGCTGTCGGGATCCCAGGCAACGCCGTCCTGCGTTACCGGCGGCCATCCGGGCATGGCGACGGCCGGCATGGGTGATGTATTGACGGGCATCATCGGCGCCCTGCGCGCGCAGGGTCTCGACGCCGATGCGGCGGCCGTGACCGCTGCGGCCTGGCACATCGCCGCGGCGTGTACCGCCGCGCAACGCCTGGGCGGGCAGCGCGGCCTGCTTGCCGGCGACGTGATCCAGGCGCTTCCCGCCAGCGGTGCCGGCGCTGGCGCATGAGCCGCCCCGGCTTCTTTCTCGCCGACGCGGAGGCCACCGAAAGGGCGGGCGCGGCACTGGCGCAGTGTCCCGGCCTGGAACAGGTGCGCCAGATCCACCTGCAGGGCGATCTGGGCGCGGGCAAGACCACCCTGGTGCGTGGCCTTCTGCATGCGCTCGGTCATCGCGGCACGGTGCGAAGCCCGACCTATACCCTGCTCGAACCCTATGAGCTTCCCGGTCTGACGGTCCTGCATTTCGACCTGTACCGGGTCGCGGATCCGGAGGAACTCGAGTACCTGGGGGTGCGCGAGCAGAGCGATGCGCGGACCCTGTGGCTGGTGGAGTGGCCTGACAGGGGTGCAGGCTGGCTGCCCAGGCCGGAACTGGTGGCCACCCTGCGCCAGGACGGCGACGGGCGCAGGCTGTCGTTTGCCGGTCCGCAGGCTGCGATCATTTCCGCCCAGATGGGGGACTTCTGACGACGCAGTCAGAGTCACCGGTATGTCGTTAATATGCCGCAAATTCCTTCTTGCATTTTCAGGCGGAAGGTCCACAATGTAGGCAGAGCCCCTGATCGCAAAGGGATTGTCTGTGGCGAAAACGCATCAACCGGATCAACGTCGACGGCTCTTGCTGAAGGGCCTGGCTGGTCTTGGGCTGGGTTTGGCGCCAATGTCCGCCTGGGCCAGTTCCGGATTGCACCGGGTGCGCATGTCGGTGGACGGTCAGACAACCCGCCTCGTCTTCGACATGGAAGGGCCGGCCGACTACAACGTCTTTGCCCTCGAGTCCCCGGATCGGGTGGTGGTGGATCTTTCCGGTACGCGCGCCCTGGCGTCGCTGGAGGTGCCCTCGAACCCCCGATCCCTGGTCGAGGGCGTACGTTACGCCCAACGCAACGGGAACGATCTGCGGGTGGTGCTGGACCTGCGCGCCCCCACGGATCAGCACAGCTTCGTATTGCTGCCCGCACAGGGTTCGCCGCACCGGTTGGTGCTGGATCTCACGGAGCGCCCGCGCAGCGTGCCGGTCGCGCGGCTGGCGCCCGAGATGAATTCCGTGGTGCGGCCCGATCAGATGCGTGAGCCGCTGCGGGAGTTGATCGTGGCCATCGACCCCGGCCATGGCGGGCACGATCCCGGCGCGATCGGCGCGGGCGGTACCCGGGAGAAGGACGTGGTGCTGCAGATCGCGCGCCGCTTGGCGGAGCGGGTGGAACGCGAACCCGGCATGCGTCCGGTCCTGATCCGCACCGGCGACTACTTCCTCCCGCTGCGCGAACGCATCAGCCGGGCGCGGGCGGCCCAGGCCGACGTCTTCCTGTCCATTCACGCCGATGCGATACAGGATCGCCGGGTTCAGGGGTCGTCTGTCTACATCCTGTCCGACCGGGGCGCCTCCAGCGAGGCGGCGAGATTCCTGGCGCAGCGCGAGAACAGCGCGGACCTGCGGCTGGGCGGGGTGCCGATCGAGAGCAAGGACGATTCCCTGACCAGCGTGTTGCTGGACCTCGCCCAGAGCGGCAGCCTGGAGGCCAGTCATTCGCTGGCCACGCGTCTGATCTCCGAGATGCACCGGGTCGGCAAGGTGCGCAAACCCGAGGTGGAGCGGGCGAACTTCGCGGTGCTGCGGTCCCCCGACGTACCGTCGGTGCTGATCGAGGCGGCTTTCATTTCCAACCCTTCGGAAGAGCGCAAGCTGCGCACGGAGAGCTTCCAGAACTCCCTGGCCGACGCGATCCTGACTGGGTTGCGCGCCTATTTTTCCACCCACGCACCACCCGGGACCCTCATTGCCGAGGGCCGGCGCGACCGGCACATCATTCGTCCGGGCGAGACCCTGTCGGTGATCGCCGACCGCTACCGGATGTCGGTGGCCGAACTGCGTGCGGTGAACGACCTCCCGAACGATCGCATTTTTGCCGGCCAGGTCCTGCAGATTCCGTCCCGGGGCAGTTGATCCAGGTCGGGTTCTCCGCGCTGCGCTGCCGCAACGGATCGCGCCGCTTTCTGTGGGTCCCGGTTCTGGGCTAGTCTAGTCGGACAGGACACCAGACTCTTTGCGCCCGGACGCCACGTGCCGATACAGAAGCTTCCCCCACAGCTGATCAGCCAGATTGCGGCCGGAGAGGTGATCGAGCGTCCCGCCTCCGTGGTCAAGGAACTGATCGAGAACAGCATCGACGCGGGGGCGCGCCGCATCCGGGTGGAACTGGAGCAGGGCGGGGTGCGCCTCATTCGGATCTCTGACGATGGCAGCGGCGTGCCGCCCGAAGAACTCCCGCTGGCCCTTTCCCGGCACGCGACCAGCAAGGTCGCAGAGTGGAGTGATCTCGAGTCCCTGCACACCCTGGGTTTTCGCGGCGAGGCGCTGCCCTCGATCGCCTCGGTGGCGCGCCTGATCATGACCTCTGCGGTGGCCGGGGCGCGCAGTGGCTGGCG
>PUOZ01000139.1 GCA_003553165.1 Thioalkalivibrio sp. | reverse complement strand
GGGCCTGCAGGCGCCAGCAAACTGGCGGGCGCGTAGTATACCCAACCCGGTGCAGCGCGCTCTCTTGCGCTGACGTCCGGCCCGTCAGGGGTTCCCCTGCTGCAGGACTTCGAGGGCGCGTATGATCGGAGCCTCGGACCAGCCGAATTGTGCGTAACCGGATCGCAGGTGGGACAGGTACTCTGCCCGCACGGGTAGGCCGCCGGTGACCCGGTCCGGATGGGCAATCCAGGTGTGCGCCAGGCGGGTCCCAGAGCGACCGTCCAGCCGGAAAGGCAGCACGATGCGCAGATAGTGGTTCGGAGTGCCCTCGAAGCCGTCCATGGCCTGCAACTGTTCCAGACTGAGATGGTGCAGCGCCCCGGGGCAGTCGTCCGCACCCGTGTAGCGGATGTTCGCGACCACGTCGCGTCGGATCGCCGCCCGCTTGTCCAGACTCAGTCGAAAGCCTTCAATCAGACCTGGATGGCGCCGGCCAACGGGTCCGATGCGCGCTTGAATGCGCGCCAGACTGAGGTTCGATCCATAGGCGACCGTGGGTTGGGCGCCCGGTCGCTGCTCGATCCGATACCGGCGGTAATCCCCGTGCGGGATGAGAACCCCGGCGTCGGACGGGTGGTTGTAGAAATAGGTCTCAACGGTTTCGACTCGCCCCGAAAAGCGACGGGCGGGAACGGCCTTGCGGCGATACAGAGAGCCTTTGGGATCCCGCGTGTCGAAGTCTTCGACGCGGTCGATGCGTTGCAACGCGGACGAATCCACCAGGTGGATCTCTCCGACGACCAGCCCCTGGCCGGCAAGCAGCCCCGGGTAGCTCCCGAGGTCGAACAACCGACCCGCGAGCAACGCTGGTCCCAGAAACCGCGAGCTCCGCAGCATCCGGGCGCGGCTCAGGCCGCGCAGCAGGGTGCCGTACACGAAGAGTTTCGTCATGCCCGCTTGCGGAGTACTGGTTAGCCCCTCCATGGGAACCTATACTGCCGTAAGGCCTTGGTTTCATGATAGGGGCAAAAGTGATGGGTCTGGCGAGGCGGGACGACCAAAGGCACACCTACGGCGACTATCGGCAGTGGCCTGAGGATCTCCGCTACGAATTGATCGATGGAATCGCGTATGCGATGGCACCGGCACCGTCGTTGCGGCATCAGGATGTTCTCGGAGAGTTGTTTCGGCAGGTGGCCAATGTCCTGCGAACCGGTCCGTGCCGCCCCTTTATCGCTCCCTTTGACGTCCGGCTCCCCCGCGCTGGCGAGGCGGACGATCAGATCGAGACCGTGGTGCAACCAGACCTTTCAGTGGTCTGCGACCCCTCCAGACTCGACGAGCGGGGCTGCCGTGGTGCGCCGCACTGGGTGGTCGAAGTGCTTTCGCCGGCCACCGCGGGCCACGATCTGATTCTGAAGCGCGACCTCTACGAGCGCGCGGGTGTTCAGGAGTACTGGCTGGTCCACCCGGTGGATCGCGTCGTGACCGCCTATCGACTCGTTGAGGGCGCGTTCGGCAAGCCGGAGATCCAGGAATTGTCAGGGCGGCAATCCGTCGCGGCTGTACCAGGGCTGGAGATCGATTGGGACGCATTCACTCCGGTATTTGGCGAAGGCCAGCCCAGGTAGAATCCCCCGATTTCTTCCCGCTACCCCTGTTTCAATCATTGAGTCGGGAGTGCCGCCGCCGGCATGGCGGCGCTTGCCGGTCCGTAGGTAGTGGCTTTTCCGCGCATTGCGGGGTGTTTTGTTGATTGGGCGCGCGGCTTTCGCCACACTTCGCGGCACTGATTCAAGAGAAGTGGACCCGGGGCGTTGTCGCCCCTACTTTTTAAGGTAAAATGGGACCAATTCAGTACTGTTTAACGGAGCCAGTCAGCAGCCATGTTGCGCATCAGCAAGCTTAGTGACTACGCGATCGTCCTGCTTTGCGAGATAGCAAAGGCGGAGCGCGGGGAGGGTACGACGGCGCGCCAGTTGGCAGCGACGACCCAGATCGCGCTGCCGACCGTGGTCAAGTTGCTGAAAATGCTGAAAGAGGATGGGGTTCTGCTCTCCATGCAGGGCCGCAATGGCGGCTACCGGTTGGCGCGCCGCCCTTCCGAGACCAATCTCGCGGTGATCATTGAGGCCGTCGAAGGGCCGATCGCCCTGACCGAGTGCATGAGCGAGGAACTGGACTGCCAGATCCACAGCAAGTGCAACACCCGCCCGCACTGGGTGCATATCAACGCAGCCTTTCGCCAGGCCCTCTCCGTGGTGACCCTGAACGACCTCACGACCGGCACCATGCCGGTCCCGGTCACCTTGGGCGGAGTCCGGGTGGCCGCTCTCTGAACGATTCAACCAGCAAACCGAGGCCAGAACCATGTCCACGCATTCTCAAGACGTCGAGCAACTCGTCAAGCGCGAGTACAAGTACGGATTCAGTACCGACATCGATCAGGAAATCCTGCCGCCGGGGCTGAACGAGGACGTGATTCGCGCCATCTCCGCGAAGAAGCACGAGCCCGAGTTCATGCTCAACTGGCGCCTGGAGGCCTACCGCCATTGGCTGACCATGACCGAGCCGAGCTGGGCGCATGTCCACTATCCGAAGATCGACTACCAGGCCGTCTCGTACTACGCGGCCCCGAAGTCCGACGACGATGCCCCGAAGAGCCTGGACGAGGTCGATCCCAAGCTGCTCGAGACCTACGAGAAGCTGGGCATCCCGCTGCATGAACGTGCGCGGTTGGCCGGTGTCGCGGTGGATGCCGTGTTCGACAGCGTGTCGGTGACCACGACGTTCAAGGAAAAGCTCGGCGAAGCCGGCGTGATCTTCTGTTCCTTCTCCGAGGCCGTACACAATCACCCGGAGCTGGTGCAGAAGTATCTGGGCACCGTCGTTCCCTCAGGGGACAACTACTTCGCAGCACTGAATGCCGCAGTCTTTTCGGACGGCTCCTTCGTGTACATCCCGAAGGGCGTGCGCTGCCCGATGGAATTGTCCACCTACTTCCGCATCAACGCGATGGACACCGGGCAGTTCGAACGCACGCTGATCATCGCCGAGGAAGGCTCCCACGTGAGCTATCTCGAGGGCTGCACCGCGCCGCAGCGCGATCGCAACCAGCTGCACGCGGCGGTGGTGGAACTGATCGCGCTGGACGACGCCGAGATCAAGTACTCGACGGTGCAGAACTGGTATCCCGGCGACGAGGAAGGCAAGGGCGGGATCTACAACTTCGTGACCAAGCGCGGCGAGTGCCGCGGCCGCAACAGCAAGATCTCCTGGACCCAGGTCGAGGCCGGCTCGGCGATTACCTGGAAGTACCCGAGCTGCGTGCTGTTGGGCGACAACTCGGTGGGCGAGTTCTACTCGGTCGCGGTCGGCAACAACATGCAGCAGATCGACAGCGGCACGAAGATGATCCATGTCGGGAAGAACACCCGCAGCACGATCATCTCCAAGGGGATTTCCGCGGGTCGCGCGAACAATGCCTATCGCGGCCTGGTGAAGATCCT
>PUOZ01000187.1 GCA_003553165.1 Thioalkalivibrio sp. | reverse complement strand
CGGCTGCGGGGCGTGGGCCGGCAGTCCCGGCGGTGAGTCCTGCACGCCGCCGTGGCACCCTCTCGGGGGCGGTAGAATCCAATAGAATTCCCTAAAACGCTAATGGGGTCAACCGGGGAAATTGTCAGGGCTCACCTCAAACGGTGTCTCGGATCGGCTGCCATTGCGTTCCGCATGGAAACCCCGGTCAATGATCACGCGAACCCGGCAGGATCCGCTCGTCCCGGTACGACCCTGGTTCCGGCCTCGGGTTCGACCATCTCAGGCGGGGTTGAAAATATCGATGAACCGATGCTCAAGGCCGAAGCGTTCGGCGCACCAGTCGCCGAGCGCCTGCGGCCCGTAACGCTCGGTGGCGTGGTGCCCGGCCGCGAAATAGTGGACGCCCATCTCGCGTGCCTCGTGTGTGGTCTGTTCCGAGATCTCACCACTGATGAAGGCATCCACTCCCAGGGCCGCCGCGGCCGCAAGCATCGATTGCGCACCGCCGGTGCACCAGGCCAGCCGTCGCACCGGATGCGAGCCCCCGGACACCCACAGAGGCTCGCGCCCCAGGGCGGCGGCGATCGCGTCGGCGAATTCCCGGCCGCTGCACGCCTCCGGCAGCCGCCCGACCAGGCCCACCCCGTCCTCACGCAGCGTTCCATCGACGATCAGGCCAAGCCGCTGGCCCAGCTGCGCGTTGTTGCCGAGGCGGGGATGGGCATCCAGGGGAAGGTGGTAGGCAACGAGGTTGATCTGGTGTTGCAACAGGGCCTGCAGCCGCTGGCGCTTCATGCCGGTGATCGGCTGCGGCTCACCACGCCAGAAGTACCCGTGATGAACCAGGAGCAGATCCGCGTTCAGCTCGATCGCCGCCGTGATGAGCGCGTGGGACGCAGTCACGCCGCTGACCACGCGGGCGATCTCGGAGCAGCCCTCGACCTGCAGGCCATTCGGGCAGTAATCCTGGAACCGACCTGGTTCCAGTTCCTGGTCGAGGGCCTGCAGCAGGGTCTCGCGGTCGATGCTGGCCGGCATGATGAACCTCCCGGGTCAGGGATACCCCCATGGGCCTTTACGACGCGGGGCATGGGCAAGAAGCTGAACGGCAATGATATATTAGCGTCATGGTGAAGCTTTCGCGTTTCCTTCTGCAAGCGGCGCTGGCCGGTGTCGCGGTGGCCGTGATCGTCGCGCTGTTCTTTCCCGGCCTGCTCGAACAGGAACAGCCCGGTGCCGGAGCGATCCCGCACGCCACCGAGCCGACGACGGGCATGCAGGGGCCGGTCTCCTACGCGTCGGCTGTGGCCCGAGCAGCGCCCGCCGTGGTCAACATCACGACCTCGCGGATCGTCGAGGTCCCGCACCCGCACCCGTTCACAGGCGAGCACGTTCCGCCCGGCTTCTTTCACGAGCCTCCTCACTCACCGGCGGATCGCGAACAGGCGAGCCTCGGTTCCGGCGTGATCATGACCTCGGCGGGCCACGTCCTGACCAATCATCACGTGATCGAGAAAGCCGAGGCGATCGCGGTGGTGCTCGCCAACGGCGACGCGCATCCGGCGGAAATCATCGGCATCGATCCGGACACCGATCTCGCGGTGCTGCGCATCGTTGCTCCCGGCGTAACCGCGGCCAGCATCGGACGCTCCCGGGATCTGAGGGTGGGCGATGTCGTGCTCGCGATCGGCAACCCGTTCGGCGTGGGGCAGACGGTCACTCAGGGCATCGTCAGCGCCACCGGGCGCACCGAACTCGGCATCAATCTCTTCGAGGACTTCATCCAGACCGACGCCGCAATCAACCCGGGCAACTCGGGTGGAGCGCTGATCAACGCGCTCGGCGAACTGGTCGGGATCAATACGGCGATCTTCACCCGGTCGGGCGGCTCGCACGGCATCGGCTTCGCGATCCCCGTCGATCTCGCGCGCGACGTGATGAACGAGATCATCGAGCACGGGCGCGTGGCCCGCGGCTGGCTTGGCATCGAGGTGCAGGCACTGGATCGGGCATTGGCGGAATCCTTCGGCATGGACCACACCCGGGGTGTCCTGATCGCCGGCATCCTGAGGGGCGGGCCGGCGGCGCTGGCAGGCCTGCAACCGGGTGACGTGGTCGTACGACTGGACGGTCAGCAGGTCGACAATACCCGTGGGGCCCTGAACATCATCGCCCGCAAGCGCCCCGGCGACGAAATCGCGATCGATGCCCGGCGTGACGGCGAGCTGATCCACCTGGAGGCCACCGTCGACATCCGCCCGATCTGAACGGCAACGCGCGTTGCCGCATCGATCAAGGATCGCTCAGCTCAGGAACGCAGTGCCTCCGTCAGGGCCGCCAGGAAGGCACTGTTCTCCTCCGGCGTTCCCACCGTCACGCGCAGGTGATCCGTCAGCACCCCCCCCGCACGCCCGACATCCTTGATCAGGATACCGGAGGCCCGCAGGAACTCGAACACCGGGTGGCCCCGGCCCCGCGCAACCTCGAACAGGATGAAGTTGGCGTCGCTCGGGATCACGCGGCGCACGCCAGGCAATGAGGCCAGCACCGCCGAGACCCGCGCGCGCTGCTCTCGCAGGGTATGCGCCTGTTCATCGAGCACCGCCGCATGGTCCAGCGCGAACGAGACCGAGCGCTGGGTCAGCGCATTGATGTTGTAGGGCAGGCGCAGGCGATCCAGCGCATCGATCCATTCCGGAGTCGCCGCCAGGTAGCCCAGCCTGAGCCCCGCCAGCCCCAGCTTCGACATCGTGCGCATCACCATCAGGCCGGACGCGCCACCCGCCTGGGACAGGAAACTGTTGCTGGAGAACGGAGCGTAGGCCTCGTCGATCACGGTCAGCCCCGGATTGGCGGCGACCACCTCCGCCACCAGACCCGGGTCGTAGAGACGACCCGTCGGATTGTTCGGGTAGGCGAGAAAGACCAGCGCGGGACGATGCTCGTCCAGGGCCCGCAGCAGGGCCGGTCCGTCGAGATCGAAATCGGTCGTCAACGGCACTCCGACGAAGGGGACGCCCGCGGCTCTGGCCAGGACCTCGTACATCACGAAGGTCGGGATCGGGGACAGCACCGGGCGGCCGCTGGCCTGCACGGCGCTGATCAGTATCTGGATCAGCTCATCCGAGCCGTTTCCGAGCAGGCAGCCGGCCTCCTCCGGTACCTGGTGCACGGCCCGGATGGCAGCGGTCACCGCGCGCGCACCCGCATCCGGGTAACGGTTCAGCTCGACGCCGCTCAGGGCCTCCAGCCAGGCCATCCGGAGCTCGCCCGGCCAGGCATAGGGGTTTTCCATCGCGTCGAGCTTGATCATGCCCGCGGACTCGGCCACCGCGTAGGCGGGTTGCGCCAGGACCTCCGGGCGCATCAGGTCGCTTGGACGGATCATGCCCGGAACCGCCTAGTGGGCCATGCGGGAAGTTCGGTGCCTATGGAGCACAGCCAGAGGCACCGGAGCAAGGCGGGCAAGTGCAGGAATAGTGGGCCTATTTCAAACTTGCCCAACGCAGCGCCGGTGCTT
>PUOZ01000040.1 GCA_003553165.1 Thioalkalivibrio sp. | reverse complement strand
CCAAGGTCAGCCAGGATCTGGCGGCGGCGGAGAAGGTGCTCAACGAGGACCACTTCGGTCTCGAGGAGGTCAAGGAACGCATCCTGGAATACCTGGCCGTGCAGTCGCGCGTTCGGAAGATGAAGGGGCCGATTCTCTGCCTGGTGGGTCCTCCCGGCGTCGGCAAGACCTCGCTGGGTCAGTCGATCGCCCGCGCGACCAACCGCAAGTTCACGCGCATGGCATTGGGCGGCGTGCGTGACGAGGCCGAGATCCGCGGTCACCGGCGGACCTACATCGGGTCGCTTCCCGGCAAGATCGTGCAGAACCTGTCCAAGGTCGGGGTGCGCAACCCGCTGTTCCTGATGGACGAGATCGACAAGATGGCGATGGATTTCCGGGGCGATCCCGCATCGGCCCTGCTCGAGGTGCTGGATCCGGAGCAGAACCACACCTTCAGCGATCATTACCTCGAGGTCGATTTTGACCTCTCGGACGTGCTGTTCGTGGCCACGGCCAACAGCATGCACATCCCGGGTCCGCTGCTTGACCGTATGGAAGTGATCCGCCTGTCCGGCTATACCGAGGACGAGAAGATCAACATTGCGCGGAACTATCTGATCAAGAAGCAGATCGAGGCCAACGGCCTGAGCGACGAGGAGATCCAGATCGCGGATACCGCGGTCCGCGACATCGTGCGCTACTACACCCGGGAGGCGGGCGTGCGTTCGCTTGAGCGCGAGATCGCGAAGATCTGCCGCAAGGTCGTGAAGCAGCGCCTGCTGGGCAAGGACAAGGCCAAGACCACGCAGGTTACGCCCAAGAGTCTGGAACGCTACCTCGGGGTACGCCGGTTCCGCTTCGGCCTGGCCGAGGAAAACGACCAGGTCGGGCAGGTCACCGGTCTGGCCTGGACCGAGGTCGGGGGCGAACTCCTGACCATCGAGTCCTCGGTGGTGCCGGGCAAGGGCAAGACCCTGCAGACCGGCAAGCTCGGTGATGTGATGCAGGAGTCCATCCAGGCGGCTCTGACCGTCGTGCGCAGCCGTGCCGCGGCGCTGGGTCTGGCCGAGAACTTCCACGAGAAGACCGACCTGCACATCCACGTGCCGGAGGGCGCGACACCCAAGGACGGACCCAGTGCGGGCGTCGGGATGTGCACCGCGATCGTCTCGGCGCTGACCGGGATCCCGGTGCGGGCCGATGTGGCGATGACCGGAGAGATCACCCTGCGTGGGCAGGTCCTGCCGATCGGGGGGCTTAAGGAGAAGCTGCTGGCGGCCCACCGCGGCGGTATTCGCACGGTGCTGATCCCGGAGGAGAACGAAAAGGATCTCGTGGATATTCCGAAGAATATCAAGGCGAAGCTGGATATCCGTCCGGTGCGCTGGATCGATGAGGTCCTGTCCGTCGCGTTGACCCATATGCCCGAGGCCCTCGGCAGCGAACCTGGGCCCAAGGTGCCCGAGGCTGCGAAGAGCGGCAGTGAGCCGCGGCGGAGGAACGTGCGCCACCACTAGGTCGGGCAATAAACCGTGTCAATTTCGGCCGCAGACGTCTATTCTCCGTTTGCGGCCGGTCTTTTGGCTCCTCGGGGGCGCGCTTGCCATGACCGTGCGCGCGATATGAGAATAGGGGAGCACCGCCAGTCGTAGACGGCATACAGGCGACTATGCCGTCGGTTGTTGTCAGGGGCTGCTTGGTACCCCCCCTCCGCATAACACGCATAAAAAAGGAATCCCGTGCATGAATAAATCCGAACTGATTGAAGCGATTGCCGATAAGGCCGACGTTCCCAAGGCCCAGGCTAGCCGCGTACTGGATGCGATGGCCAGCGTGGTGGGCGATGCCCTCGCCGAAGGCAACCAGGTGTCCATGGTGGGTTTTGGCACCTTCCTGGTTCGTGAGCGCCCGGCGCGCAGCGGACGCAACCCCCGTACCGGTGAGACCATCCAGATCGCGGCCTCCAAGAGCCCGTCGTTCAAGGCTGGCAAAGCCCTTAAGGATAGCGTAAACTAGCGCGCTTTCCGGGGTGCTTAGCTCAGCTGGTAGAGCGTCGCCCTTACAAGGCGAATGTCGGCGGTTCGATCCCGTCAGCACCCACCAGAAAGGCCGGCCGCAGCAAGGCCTGGAAAAGATCCGGAGCGGTAGTTCAGTTGGTTAGAATACCGGCCTGTCACGCCGGGGGTCGCGGGTTCGAGTCCCGTCCGCTCCGCCAACATCGAGAAAGGGCGCCTTCGGGCGCCCTTTTGCTTTTCGGGGCTTGCGGCCAAACACGCCGAACGCACGCAACGGACCGGTGCCGAAGGCCAGTCCGGTTGGTACGTTGACTCGCATGGCCTGGGAGCACGCCACCCCGAAGGATGAAAGCGCAAGCGCCTATGGAGTGCAGCGGCTTGCCGCCGCTTGGGAAGCTTGCGTATTCCGGCTGGAGCGGGGCGCGGGCGCAACCGTGGCCTTCACACGTTAAACCCTGTGTCGGGGCGTTGCTCCTGTGTTTCACGTTTCGTTCAGATACCCTGGGCTATCATCAAGGGAACGGGGATTGCCCCGTCCATCCAGATTGTCGCATTCGATGAGGTGAAGGCATGAAACTGATCAAGACGATGGTCGCGGTGGTCCTGGCGCTGAGCCTCGGGGCCTGCGCGACCCAGCCGACGCAGCAACAGACCGGCGCCGTGGTGGGCGGTGTGCTCGGGGGGCTGCTCGGTACCCAGGTCGGTGGCGGTCGCGGCCAAACCGCGGCCATCATCGCCGGGACGCTGGCCGGTGCGGCGATCGGCGGTGCGATCGGGCGCAACATGGACGAGACGGACCAACGCCGGGTCTACAATACGCTGGAGACGGTGCCCGATAACCGCACGGTGGCCTGGAGCAATCCGAACACCGGCAACCAGTTCGAGACCACCCCGACGCGGACCTTCCAGTCGGGCGGACAGGACTGCCGCGAGTACCGGGTCCTCGGTGACATTGACGGCCGGACCGAGACCATCGTCGGCACCGCGTGCCGCGACGCCCAGGGCCGCTGGATCAACCAGTAATCCCCGATTTCGGTGCCGGTGGGCCCCGGGGCTGTTCAGACCAGGATGCCGCTGTCAGCGATGCCGTCGAAGACGAACTGAACGGCGAGGGCGCACAGCAGTACCCCCAGGATCCGTGTGAGTACCTGTGCGCCCGTGACCCCCAGCAAGTGCTGGATTCGCACCGCCGCCAGCAGGCAGATGAAGGTCAGCAGCAGCACCAGAAGCAGCATCGCCAGCACCGTGGCCTGATGCAGGGTATCGCCGCCCGTGCCGGCCATCAGCAGGATGGCCGCACCCATTGCGCCCGGGCCGGCGATCAGCGGTGTCGCCAGCGGAAACACCGAGATATCGGCACGGCCGGAGGCCTCGCGCGTCTCGCTTTCGGTTGCGGATACCCCTCCCGATTGCCGCGCGAAGACCATGTCGATCCCGATCAGCAGCAGCAGGATGCCACCGGCAGTGCGCAGCGCCGGCAATGAAATGCCGAGCCACGACAACAGTG
>PUOZ01000193.1 GCA_003553165.1 Thioalkalivibrio sp. | reverse complement strand
CCTGATCCATGAAGACGGCACCTGGAACAATCCGGCCCGTTGCGGCCTGGGTGGACTTCGGGATCTGGTCACAATCGAGTGGGCACAGCGGACGCAGGGGCTGATCGTCGCCCCGGGGACCCCCCTGGAGATCCGCGATGTTCGCGCACTTGCCAATCCGAGGGTTCGCGTTCTGCGTCGGCAGGAGGGGGCCGGTGCTGACGTTCTGCTGAGGGAACTGCTCAGGCAGGTGGGTCTGACGTTAGGCCATGTACATACGCTGGAACATTGCGCGCTCACCCATGATGACCTCGCACTGGAGGTGCTGCGCGGCGGGGCGGATTGCGGATTGGGCGTCGAGGCCGCGGCCCGGCGTCACGGGCTGGACTTCGTGCCGATCTGCCTCGAGCGGTTCGACCTGGGGATGCGGCGGCGCGCCTATTTCCAGCCGCAGCTGCAGGCCCTGCTCGGGGTTGCGAAAACGGAGCGCTTCCGCAGTCGGGCGGAATCCCTGGGTGGTTACGACCTCACCGGGCACGGGCAAGTGCGTTACAACGCTTGAGGGCCCATCGCCGGCTGCGTCGGGGTTCGTTGGCCCCCGGCCTCCGCCCTGCTTTCCGCCGCTATTCCTCGAAGACCGCCTCGATGCGCTGCTGGATCTGTGTGTCCGCGTCCGGGCCGAACCGGGTTTTGCCGGGCTCGAAGCGATCGCAGAAGGCGTAGGCGAACTTCAGGTCCTTTACTCCGAGGGCGCCGAACAAACGGGCCTCCCAGGAGTGATCGTCAGGGTTTGGGGTCAGCGTGGGCCAGCCATCGGGACCGGGTGCGAGCATCGGGCCGAAGAAGATCACGCCGGGCAGATTCTTTAGCCGCAGGGCGCAACTGCCCTCGGTAACGCCGGCCATGGGCAGGAAGTCGATGGTGCGCGATAGCCGCTGCTTGCGGTTGAAGGCGATGTCCACGATTCCGCCTTCCGCGCGGATCGCCGGGGCTTCGGCCTCGAATGCCAGGATCTCAAGCCCGGCATCGTGCCAGGCGGCAAGGTTTCGGGCGCCATGGCGGCTGGGCAGGAATACGTAGGCGGGCCGGGTGATCTCGCGGATCGCCGCCAGCGTGTCATTGGAGAAGGGCGGGGCGTTGACCAGAATGCCGCCGAGTTCCCGGTCATCGATCAGCCAGACCGTTGGCGAGCTATCCCCGAGGCGGTAGATCCGGCGGTCCCGAAGCTCCAGCACGGGGTTGCCGAGGGTGTGGTCCGGCATTGCAGGTTCCCGAAGCGTGTGGGCCCTTACGATACAACGCCGGATCGGCGCTCGAGCAAGAAACCGTACGCCCGTGTCGCGGCTTACAGGGGTATTTTTGGGGCTGAAAACCGGCTGATAAGGCTGGATTCTGCGTGATTTACGGTCCGTTTCTTTGATGAATCAATGCGTTATCTTGGTCCGACCCCGGGGGCACGGGGGCTCCTGCCGCGATTCCGCTCGGCGGAGCACGGGTTCGATCCGGGAAGGTGCTTGCCAAGCGCTATATTATTTCCTATATAACGGAGTCGAGCGCGACGAGGCAGGCGGTCATGAAGCCCAACGTTGATGGGCGGTTCTGGTTGAACGTCGGGGACCGGGGTTTCCTGGGGCTGGGACGTATTGCGCTGCTTGAGCACATCGGTATCTCCGGGTCGATCTCGGCGGCAGCCCGCGTGATGGGTATGAGCTACAAGGCCGCCTGGGACGCCATCGATGCGATGAACAACCTCGCTGACCAGCCGTTGCTGATTCGACAGGTGGGTGGCAGGCGTGGGGGTGGGACGCGACTGACCGATTACGGGCGCAAGGTGATCGCCCAGTACCGGGCCGCCGAACACGCTCACCAACGCTTCATCGACCTGATGCAGCAGACCCTGGAAGAGACCGGGTTGACAGAATTCGCCGAAGATCCGCGTTTCATCAGGAGGCTCCAGATGCGCACGTCGGCACGAAATCATTTTCATGGAACCGTCTCCCGTTTCTCACCCGGGGCAGTGAACGATGTGGTCAACGTGGACATCGGGGACGGGATCGAGATTGCCGCGGTGGTAACCCACGAGGCGGCAGAGTCGCTGGGTCTGCTCCGGGAAGGACGCGAGGTGCAGGTGCTGATCAAGGCGTCGTTCGTGATCCTGTGCGAGGAGGGGGACGGTTTGCGTTATAGCGCGCGCAATCGGCTCTGCGGGACAGTGGGTGAGATCCAGCGGGGGGCGGTGAACGCCGAGGTAAAGCTCGAACTCACCGCAGGCCGCACCCTCACGGCTGTCGTGACCATGGCTGCCGTGAACGAGGGCTGGTTGCAGGAAGGAGGGCGCGCCTGCGCTCTGATCAAGGCGCCGCACGTCATCCTTGCGGTCACGGACTGAACGGTTCCATGACTGTGGTTTTCAGATCGAACGTTGGGATTCTCCGTCCAGAAAAGGAGTGATTTCATGCTGCGCCCGTTTCTGCTCGTCCTTGCCATCTTGCCGGTGGCGCTCGCGTTCCCCGCCCACGCTGAGAGATTCATCGTCGCCGCAGCATCCGATCTTCGCTACGCGCTGGACGATATCGCGCAGGTGTACCGCCAGGTGCACCCCGAGCATGCCTTCGACGTGATCTACGGTTCCTCCGGGAAGATGACGACCCAGATCATGAATGGTGCGCCTTACGATATCTTTTTCTCGGCCGATATCGCCTTTCCGGAGCGGTTGCATGAGGCCGGCCTGACCGCCACCGATCCGGCCGTCTACGCGATCGGCCGCATCGTGATCTGGAGCAATACGCTCGACGCCTCTGAACTCCGGCTGGAGGACCTGCCCAGGGACCCGCGCATCCGCCGCCTCGCGATCGCTCAGCCTACCCACGCTCCCTACGGTCTTCGCGCACGGGAGGCGATGGAGTCTGCGGGGATTTGGGAAGAGGTACAGCCCAAACTCGTGTTCGGCGAGAACATCGCCCATGCCGCGCAGATGGTCGAATCGGGGGCCGCGGATGCCGGCATCATCGCGCTGTCGCTGGCGGAATTCCCGACGCTTGCGCAGCACCCGCATCGGCTGATCGACGATGCCCTCCACAACCCGTTGACGCAGGGCTTTGTCGTCATCAGGCGCGGTGGAAACAATGAGGCCGTGATGGCCTTCGCGCGCTTCATGGCAACCGATGAAGCCCACGGGATCATGGAGCGTTACGGGTTCGTGATGCCCGACCGGGAGCCCACTCATGACGGGTAGGGCCGAAGAGGGCAGCGTGATCCGCGCTACGGAGCCGGGAGGGACCAGCGCACGCAGGCGTAGCGGTCGGCAGCCCGCGGCGGATGGCGGCCCTCGGGCTGTTCCGTCCTGGGCAATCTCCGGGACAGGACCTGCGCCGTGCTAGGACTCGGCCCCGAAGACTGGCAGGCGATCGAGCTGACCCTGAGGCTCTGCCTGTACACCACCATCATCCTGTTGGTCATTGCAACCCCGATCGCCTGGTGGCTCGCCAGCGGCCGCTCTGCAGCACGCGTGGTGGTGCAGGCGATCGTTGCCCTG
>PUOZ01000227.1 GCA_003553165.1 Thioalkalivibrio sp. | reverse complement strand
GTCCGGGCGGCGGTGGGCGTATCCGCGTCCGACCCGCGCAACGTGCTCGACCTCGCCGTCGCTCATCTCGATACCGACGACTACAAAATGGGCAACGGCGAGCGGCTGGACGACTCGGCTACCGAACAGACCGCGCTGAGCCTGCGCTATCGCAGACAACTGGCCGAGGGCCACGAAATCCAGTTCCAGGCGCAGCGGGACCGGCGCAAGGACGTGTGGTACCTGGCATCGCGAAATTTCCGGGAAGAGTCCCTGCTCACAGGGTTTCCGCAGCCCGATGGCCTGAATACCCACTACGCGCCCGAAAAGCAACGGGACCTGCTGGAACTGTCCTACACCGGCGAGTTCGACGGCAGCTGGAACCCGTTGCTGACTGCGTCGATCTACCGCCAGCAGCTCGAGCGTGGCAACTACGACTGGAACCGCGAGCGTGGCATCAATTATCGAACCTCGGATACCGACTTCGACACCGATGGCGGCCGGGTGCAACTGGAATTGTCGCCTCATCCCCAGCATGTCGTCCTGGTCGGTGCCGACACCTGGGAATTAAAGGCGTCCCCGGTCTCTTTCATCGGTTTTCCGACCGACTGGGACCCGGTCAATCGATTCGACCTGATCGAGAATGCAAGCCTGCGCTCGACTGGTCTGTTCCTGCAGGACGACATCTATCTCGATGACTTCATCGTGAGCCTGGGAGTGCGTTATGACGAAGTGAAAGGCAGCGCCGACGCCTATTTGCAACCCGGCGTAGGACGAGTCACCGAGGGTCTCGACAATACGGACCGGAATCTATCCTGGTTTGCGGGCATCAACTGGGATCTGGATGCAACGTTCCGGCCTTATGTCTCGCTATCGGAGGGATACCGCTCGGCAAGCCTCCTCGAGCGTTACCTGACCTACCCATACAGCGACGGTTTCAACTGGATCAGCAACCCGCAGCTGGATCCCGAGCGAAACCGGACCTTCGAGCTCGGCGCGCGCGGACAGATCGGCGCGACCACCTACACCGTTGCGGTCTACGAGAGTCGGGTCAGGGATTACATCGGGGGACAGGTGATCGTCAACACCCCCGAGCAAAAGGTAAAGCAGACGGTCAACCTCGACGAGGCCCGCATCCGTGGTGCCGAGTTCACGCTGGACCACGACCTTGGCAATGGGCTCAATGCCTTTGCCTGGGGCACCTGGCTGCGCGGGGACAACCGCGACCCGGCTTTCGACGAGCCGCTGTACCAGACACCGCCGCCCGAGCTCAGCGTAGGCCTGGAGCAGCGACAGGCTCGCGGTTGGCAGTGGCTCGGCCAGGTACGTGCCGTGTCCAGGCAGAATCGCACTGCGGACCTCTTCAGTGCCGGTACCGAACGCGAAACGTCGGGGTTCGCCACCGCCGACGCGCAGGTCGGATACCGCTTCGGCCCCTCCGCCGGTTTCCGGGGACACGAACTCACGCTGTCGGTCACGAACCTGTTCGACCGGGATTACCGCGACCACGTGAACGCAATGATCGAGGACCGTATCGATCCGGCCAACGGGGCGCAGGACATCAAGGCACCGGGTCGCAGCGTCGGGCTGTTCTGGAACGCGACGTTCTGACCGGGCAAAGGGGAGCAGGATGGTTTCAAGCTAACTGTCATTGTCCTGCGCCACCCCTGACCATGAAAAGCCGCAAACTGTAGGTCGGGTTAGCCCAAAGGGCGTAACCCGACGGGTCTTGCACCCGCCCATGGGCGCAAAGCAGCGTCGCCCGCGCGCACGTCGGGTTACGCTGCGCTAACCCGACCTACAGAACTGGACCGTGGCTTTTACGCTAAATGGATCTAAACATTCGATCCGATCAGGACCCGGATGATGAAACCTTCTTTCGAAAAAAAGAAGCCGCGCAGGTGTAAAGACGAAAATGCGAGCGCGGATCAAAGCACGCAAAAGCGCCCCTCGGAAACTCAGTATCGGGGATCACCTTCGACCCTTTTTGGGAAGCAAAAAAGCCGCCGGCCCATCTTCACGGGTCGGCGGCTGATCTAAAGATCAGATCAGCGACTTCAGCAGCCGCCGAAGCCGTCGGCCTCCATCTTGGCCTCGAAGGCGGCCAGGGCGTCGGCACCGGTCTTCAGGTCGCCGGACTCGCCATCCCAGTCTTCGGGCTTGATCTTGACCAGCCAGCCTTCGCCGTAGGGATCCTCGTTGATCAGACCTGGCTTCGCGGCGACCGCGGGATTGGTCTCCACAACTTCGCCGGTGACCGGGGTCTTCGCGGGACCGACCCACTTGCCGGATTCGACGGTCGCGCAGGACTTGTCCTTCTTGACGGTCTTCCCCGCCTTCTTCGGCGTGTAGGAAACGATCTGCCCGGCGAGCGAGCAGGCGTAGGAAGTCAAACCAACCGTGGCAGTGCCGTCACTCTCCTTACGCACCCACACGTTGCTTTCAATGTTGTAAAGCAGATCTTCAGGAATATCACAACCCCGAACTGCACCCATGATGCCCTCCAGTTTCAATGAATAAATCGGATGAACGGTCTTAAAAGGTAAGCGTCTTGTCGCTGCGTAGGACCAGGTCGGCGAGCTCGCTGGCTCGGTTGACTTCATCGACCTCGGGAATGAGATCGGTGGATGGGTCGATTTTATACCCCGGCAAAGCGGGGTGGCAAACATGAAGCGACACGCCCGCGCGTTTCGCATCACGAATGAAATCGATAATCAACTTGCCTCCCTCCATCGCCCTCAGGTCGTCGGCGACCCCTCGCTGCATCAGGCGCACACCTTCCATCGTGAAAAAGATGTGAACGTCGATGTCCATCGCGGCCATCACCGAGCCCAGGTAGAAGGGCGTCGCGCAGCGCCCAGGCTCCGTCGGACCCGAGGTCATGATGATCACGACCGTCTGCTCTTCGTTGTCCAGGTAATGCTCTGCAGTCATCAGGGCCTCGGTTCAGCGCGTCCGGCGCTGGCAATGGATGTCTTCGTCCCGGGCGCGCTGGCAGTACCCCTTCTCCGCCTCGTCACCCGTGAGAAACCTGCTCAACGCGGTCTCGGCGCCGTCTGCGGCCTCGACCCGGGCAACCCAGGCGTTGTAGGGATCCGAGTTCAGCAAAAGCGGATTCTCGAGGACTTCGGCATTGCCCTCGACGATGGTGCAGTCGATGAAGTTGGGAATCGGACCCGCCCACTTGCCGCTTTCGATGGTCGCGACCGGCTTGCCCGGTGGGCGTCGCGTACCCGGGCGACGGACCCGGACATGGATGATCTTGCCCGCGATGGTCTGCGAAAGGTCGGTCATCCCGACCGTGAGGGTGTCGTCGTCCTCGCGACGGATCCAGATCTGGAACTCGTCGTCGTAGAACAGTTCGGGATGAAACTCGCACCCGTTGCAATCCATCTACCGCCTCCTGCAATAGCCGTTAAGCGTCTAGCACGTCAGGGACGACGCATAGCCGCGACGGCGGGTGACGCTGCGTTCTACCGTCCTACGGGTGGATCGGACCCGTAGAGCGGAAAAGACCGCAGGCCGCCATCCGTCGTCGCG
>PUOZ01000079.1 GCA_003553165.1 Thioalkalivibrio sp. | reverse complement strand
CGCGATCACGGGTCATCACGTGGATCGTGCCTCCGTCTTCGAGCGCCTCGCAGGCATTCTTCAGAAGGTTGGTCAGGATCTGGCGCAAGTGGTCAGGCGCCTGGCCCAGCGGGGGATCGTCGGGAGAGAGGTCCACTTCCAGCGCGATGTTGCGGGCACTGCAGACCGAGGCAGCAAAAATGTCGGTGATCTGGCGCACCTCGCGGTTCAGCGAAGCCGTCGCGCCATCCACCTGCTTGGGGGACTCCCGCATCCGCAGGAGGATCCGACCCACCCGCTCGATCTCCTGGCGGATCACGTCAAGCTCCTCCTGGGCGTCGTGCTGCTCGCCGAGCTTGACGCGCAACATGGCCAGGTAGTTCTGGATGATGCTCAGCGGATTGCCCGCCTCGTGCACCATCTCGCGGATGCGCCTTTCCAGGCCCTCAGGATCCCGATCCTGCGGCTGCGCTCCCGCCTGCGGCGCCGTCGTCAACGCCTTGGCGATTTCCCGGCCCATGGCGCGCACGAAGCCGCTGCGGTCCGTCATTGTCGCCAGTTGTGCATGATCAACGCCCAGAAGCATCGCGCCGATGGGACCCGATTCCCCCCGCAGCGGCTCGACCCATAGGCCATCCGCCCCGCAGACGGCGAAGAGTTGCCGGTCAGCCACCGGCAGCGCGTCGAGTCCATCTCCGGTCAATTGCACGGAACGGTCCTCCAGAACGGCATCCACGACCAGACTGCGTCCGGTTTCCAGAGGCAGGACGAACGCAGGCTCTTCATCTTCGTCCAGCCACGCCCGCATGAACCCCTGATCGTCATCGACAAGAAACAGCAGGCTGCGCTCCGCACCGAAGGTCAGGAACACGACCCGTTGCAACGCGTGTCGGTTGTACAGCAGACCTCGGGTTTTGGCCAACTCGCCCTGCAGCTGGGTCAACCGATTCAGGTCTTCCAGCCGCTGACTCAGCGACCGCCTTGCGCCCTGATCCCGTTCCGTCTCGGTGTCAATGTCGATTTCCAGGGAACGGGCAAGACGGGCGACTTCGTCCCCCGCCCGCCTGCGCAGCTCCTCCGTCAGCCCCTCGTTGAGCGAGAACAGGATGTCCGCCGCGGTAAGGGTCTCATCGTCAAGCGGCCCCGGGCGCCCCATCGCATAGGCGAGATTCACCAGCTTCACCAGATGATGGGCATCACGCACGGCCAACGCAGGCTCGAGGTGGTACCGCACGGCATCCACGACGAAGGGATCAAGACCCCAACCCTCCAGCAAACCCGCCGCCACCTCGCAATGGCTGGTGCCATAGGCGTCCTTTTCGGCACGGATCAGCGCCCGGTCATCGGCCGCCTCCTCCAGCATTGCCGAATATCCGGATTCGTCCTCGGTCAGCAGGGCCAGCCGACCGACATCGACCAGCAGGCCGCTCAGGTAGGCAGCCTCCGGCCGCGCATAACCCGTCAGCAAGGCCAGCGCCTGGCTCAAGCTGGCTGTCACCAGGGCGTTGCGCCATACACGTTTCAGGAGGCGGGGATGACCCTGGTTGAACTGACCAAACAGCTGCTTCATCGCTGCCGTCATCACCAAGGTCCTGATGGCATCCGTGCCAAGGTGCACAACGGCGCGATCAAGCGAAACGCAACTCTTGCCGCGGGAATAGAAACTGGAATTGGCAACGGCAATGATGCGCGCCGTGACGCCGGCGTCCTGCAGGATGCGCTCGCTCAGGCCTTCCAGATCCGTCCGGTCGTCCTGCACCGCATCCAGAATGCGCACGAGCAACTGGGGCAGGCTTGGCAGGAAATCGTTGACGCGCTTGGTCTGGGCCATGGCTAGGCTCCGAGACCCATCGTCGACGAACCGGGGTACGGTGTCCTGCCCCCCGCCGTGATTCCTCCAGACATCCCCTGCCCCCAAAAGGCCCGGTTTGCAACGCCGACTGCCGAATCGAGTCGGACCCTTTACCGAATACCCATTATGACCGTCTGACTATACTGCCGCCAAAGCGCAGACGCCACATCGTACCCCAACGCAGCGCCGAGGGCCGTGGAACCCTGCGGGACGCTGCCATCGCTGACCGAACATCGCCAACACACGCCCACTCAAAGACGCTGAATCAAATCCATCAGCCTGTCGCCGTCCGCACTCATGTGCCGCAATCGTTCGACCAACTCCTGCTGCGAACCGAACCGCTGTACATCGTAGGCGTGCGCGCTTCGCCGTACGGGGGTGCGTGACGGCAGCGCCGTCGGCGGGGACTCCGCTGCAACGTCATCGTGCCTGGGAATGCCAAAGTCCGGACGCAACGGAGACCATGGCAATGCCCCACTCTGTTCCCGGCGCCCCGGAGACTCCTGCGACGGCGCTACGGCCGGTGGAACGGTAGCGGATGCCGCGCCTGATACGGCAACAGACTCCAGCGGTCCCTCCGCTGTCGGGAGCAGCCGCCGCCGCAACGCTCGAAGCGTATCGGCATGGCGATCCGGATCCGCCACCAAACGATCCACCAGGCGCGGCAGGTCAACACCGGGCTTGCCGAACCGCTTCCAGTACGATCCGTTCAGATCCTCCAGCCAGTCCGCAAACAGGCGCGGATCCTCGACTTCGTCCAGGACTTTCTCGACCTCGGCTTGCAAGGCCTCGAGTTGCTTCGCTGCAGGACCTTTGCCACCTGCGGTATCCGTCCCGGGATCGGACGACGCCTCTGCAGCTACGTCCGTTGACTCGGGCCAACCCTCGTCGTCCATCACTTCCGGCTCCACCGGTTCCGTGG
Source organism: Thioalkalivibrio sp. (assembly GCA_003553165.1). GTDB lineage: Bacteria > Pseudomonadota > Gammaproteobacteria > Ectothiorhodospirales > Ectothiorhodospiraceae > Thioalkalivibrio. Next base: position 790 of record PUOZ01000079.1, on the reverse strand, counting down.
ACGACTGCAGGAAACGCCGGAACCAGAAACGGCTGAATGACTGGCTCAAGTGCTGCTGCGAGGGACTTTCCTCCAGCGCGTCAGCGAGCCGCTGGAAAGGCCGCGCCGATGGATCATCCTCTGCGAACAACGCGACGGGATGCTGTAACGCAACCGCAGAGCGCATGCTTTCATCTCGCAGGATGAACCCGACAAAGGCTACGCCAACATCAAGATATTTGAGAGTGGCACCCTCGAAGCGCTGAAAAACGCTTCGAGCTTCGTTAAAGCTGCCCGCCATGTTCACAACGACAGAGCATTCTACCGGGTGCCGGCGAAGCACAAGTTTGAGCAGGGAAAAGGCGTCGGTCAGGGAGGTCGGTTCCGGTGTAATCACCAGCAGGATCCGATGGGCCGCGCTGAGAAAATCCAGCGTGGTCTCGCTGATGCCGGCCGACGTGTCGACAAGGAGATAGTCGAAATCCTTTTCGATACGCTCCAGTTCGTTGACGAGAAGCCGTTGACGGGCCGGATCCAGGTTCACACACTCGCTGATCCCGCTGGCACCCGGAATCACCCGCAGCCCATGAGGACCCTCCATGATGATGTCCTCGATCGGACAGGCGCCCGAGAGCACGTGTTCGAGACTCTTGCCAGGCCGCAGACCCAGCAGGATATTGACATTCGCGAGGCCGGTGTCCGCGTCGAGAATACACACACGACGGCCAGAACGGGCCAGGGTAATGCCAAGGTTCACGGCAATGCTGGATTTGCCGACACCGCCCTTGCCACTCGTGATCGCGATGATCTG
>PUOZ01000180.1 GCA_003553165.1 Thioalkalivibrio sp. | reverse complement strand
GAAGTGTCGAGAAGCCGTTTCAGCCGGACGACATGAAGATGGCGTTGCACATCAAGGGCCCAAACGCCTACCTTCTGGCGCCCGTCCTTCAGCTGCCACTGCCGAGCACGCGCCCCTACGAGCTTTCAGGCGACCTCGTGCGCGAGACGGACCTGTGGCGGTTCGATGACTTCAGCGGCGTCGTGGGCGACAGCGATATCGCCGGATCGCTTTCACTCGACGTGGCACGGGAACGGCCGCTGTTGATCGCGGACCTCGTATCGGAACATCTCGAGTTCGTCGATCTTGGACCCTTGATCGGCCTGTACCCGGGGGATCGGGTTCCCGCTGAATCCGGCGGGAAACGACCGGATCGACTCCTGCCCGACGCGCCTTTGCAACGCGAACAGATCCAGAGGGCCGACGCGCGTGTGACGTTCCGGGGCGCAGTCGTGGTTGCGCCCCAACTGCCCCTTCGGGAACTCGAGTTGGACCTTGCTCTGGAAGACGGCGTTCTGAAGCTGGCGCCGCTGCGTTTCGGATTCGTGGGGGGCACGCTCGACCTGTTCGCCTCCATCTATTCGACCGCGGAGCCAGCACGCTCCGATCTGGACCTCAGATTGTCGGCCCTGGAATTGCAGGACATCTTCGATGATGTCGGACTGGAGGGGGCTGTCGAAGGCGTGTTGCAGGGAAGGGCCATCTTCGAGACGCGAGGGGACACCATCCGCTCGGCGATGGGCACTGCGACGGGTGAAGCCGCGTTGGTCATGGAGCGCGGCAGGATTGACGGTTCGACCCTGGCGCTGCTTGACGCCGGGTTTCTCGAAGCACTGGCCGTGCGGGGCGAGAACGGCGAACCGCAGTCGATGGTCATACGCTGCTTCGTAACAGGATTGGAGATCGAGGACGGCATCATGACCACCTCCACAATGGTCCTCGACACCGAGCGCACGCTGATCGCAGGCGAAGGGGCGGTCGATCTACGCGAGGAGACGCTGACGCTCCGGATCGAAGGACAGCCGAAGGATCCAGGCATCGCCCACTCTCGCGTACCCGTCGAGATATCAGGCCACGTGACCTCTTTGTCCCTGGAGATCGATCCCTCGGGCGTCGTGGTGCGCGGAGGACTTGCGCTGGGTCTTGGTGTGCTGGTCGGGCCGCTCGCCGCGATCCTCCCGTTCATTGACCCAGGGATGGCGGAGGATAGCGACTGTCTGCAGTTGATCGAGGAAGCGGAGGTGCTGCTGCACTGAGGCAGTCGCCAATGCGGTCAGAAACCTTGCGTTAACTCTCATGGCTCTGTGCCACCCCCGGCCATGAAGAGCCGCACACTGTAGGTCGGGTTAGCCCAAAGGGCGTAATCCGACGGGTCTCGCACCCACCCATGGCCGCAAAACAATTTCGTCCCCGGCACCTCGGGTTACGCTACGCTAACCCGACCTACAGAACTGGGCCGTGCATTTTGACGCTCATCGATGTCATCAGTAAATCGAATCGATTGGGGCGCTCTCAGTATGGCCCACTAGTGGGCGTCGCGGGACGCCTGACGGTGCAGCAGCCACCCGGCGATGATCACGCCGGTGGCCACAACCACGACGATGATCGTCGCCAGCGCGTTCACCTGCGGGCTGACGCCTAGACGCACGCTGGAATAGACCACCATCGGGAGCGTGGTTGCGCCGGGTCCGGACACGAAGCTGGCGATGACGAGATCGTCCATGGACAGTGTGAAGCCCAGCAGCCATCCGGCGACGAGCGCGGGCGAGATGATCGGCAGGATGATCACCAGAAAGACCTTCCACGGCCGGGCACCGAGGTCCATCGCGGCCTCTTCGAGGCTCACGTCGAGCTGAGAAAGACGGGACTGCACGATCACCGCCACGAAGGCGCTGGTAAAGGTCACATGGGCAATGGTGATGGTGGTCATCCCGCGCCCAGGGGGCCAGCCGATGAGCTGTTCCAGGGTCACGAACATCAAAAGGCCGGAAAGCCCGAGGATGACCTCCGGCATCACCAGCGGTGCGGCGACCATGCCCGCGAACAGCATACGTGTGCGGAACCGGGTGAATCGCACCAGCGTCAGAGCCGCCAGCGTTCCCAGAATCACCGACAGGGTGGCGGTCATCGCCGCCACGCGAACCGATAGCCACAGGGCGGCCAGGATGCGTTCGTTCTGCAGAAGCTCGACGTACCACCGCGTGGAAAAGCCGCCCCAGACAGTGACCAGGCGCGAGTCGTTGAAGGAATAGATGATCAGCGTGACGATCGGCAGGTAGAGGAATGCGTAGCCGAAGGCGATGGCGGTGAACAGCCAGAAGGAGCGCCGCCCGGTCATCCCCGATCCCTTGTGGTCTCGCGTTCCCCGATGCGCTGGAACAGCAGGAGCGGTATCAGGATCAGCAGCAGCATGGCGACCGCGACCGCGGCCGCGACCGGCCAGTCGCGGTTCGAGAAGAATTCGGTCCACAGCACCTTGCCGATCATCAGCGAATCCGGGCCTCCGAGCAGGTCCGGGATCACGAACTCGCCGACGGCCGGGATGAAGACCAGCAGGGAGCCGGCGATGATGCCGGGCAGGGACAATGGCAGGGTCACGGTGACGAAGGCCTTCCAGGGGTGGCATCCCAGGTCGGCCGCCGCCTCGAGCAGCGTAAGGTCCATCCGGACCAGCGTCGCGTACAGCGGCAGGATCATGAACGGCAGGTAGGAATAGACGATGCCCAGGTACACCGCGAAATTGGTGTGCAACAGGACCAGCGGCTGATCGATCAGTCCCACCGAGAGCAGAAGGTGATTGATCAGCCCGTTGCCCTGCAGCAACCCGATCCAGGCGTAGACCCGGATCAGGAAGCTGGTCCAGAACGGCAGGATGACCAGCATCAGCAACACGATGCGCCAACCCGCGGGGGCCCGCGCGATGCCGTAGGCCATCGGGTAACCGATCAGCAGACAGAGAACCGTCGAGATCGCGGCGACCTTCAGGGAATTCAGGTAGGCCGAGAGGTAGAGCGGATCCTGCCAAAGGAAGGCGTAGTTGCCGAGATGGATCTGGATCGACAGCGTACGGTCCTCGGCCCATTGCAACATCGGAGTGTACGGCGGACTCGCCAGGGCGATTTCCCCGAGGCTGATCTTCAAAACGATCAGGATCGGCAGCAACAGGAACAGGAGCAGCCAGGCATAGGGCAGGGCGATGACCAGTGAACGGCCCAGGCGCCCCTGGGTCAGGCTCTTCACTCCGCGGTCGAAGCGGCGTTTCAGGCTGGAGGCCCCTGCCCTGGCGGCGGTCTCCTGGCCTGTGGTCATACCGGCAGCACCACGCCAGCCTCGGAGTCCCAGCCAAGATGGACGGTGTCGTCCCAGGTCAGCGGCCCGGCGGTGCGGCGGGCCCGGTTGGTGACCTGCACCTGGACCGTCATGCCCTGTTCCGTTCCCACGTGATAGACCGAGACGTCACCCAGGTATCCGATCTCCCGAACCTTGCCACGCACCCAGTTGCGGTCGTCGGAGGGCGGGCCATCCAGTAGCCGGAGCTTCTCCGGGCGCAATGCCACCGCCACCGGCGTTCCGATTG
>PUOZ01000133.1 GCA_003553165.1 Thioalkalivibrio sp. | reverse complement strand
TCGCCGGCTGCGCCATACAGGCCGGCCTGCATCACGTGGGCCCGGATGCCTGCGTTCTGCAGCACCCCCTCGATGAAACCCGCCATGATCGGGTCTGCCGCGGTGTAGACGGTCTTCATGCTTGCCTCCGGCCCAAGTGCAGGTACCTGCGGAGGTTCATTGTGCGCCGCCGGCGCTCTGGAAGTACTCCATTGCCTTCTGGATCGCGTAGAACGGTGCCTCCTCGGCCGCTGCCGGAGTCTGCGGCAGATTGATGTCGGCGTGGTACTTGCGGAACGCGAGCAGGTGAATGGGCAACTCCCGGGCAAACATGTCGTTCTTGGCGATGAAGTACTGCGCCATCGCCAGCACAAGCCAATAGCGGGCCTCGTGCGGCAGGATGTCCGGACTCAGCCGGATTCGGGGCAGATCACCCGCGGCACCCTCGACCTGCAGTTCGACGACCTGTCCGGATTCCGGCGCGGCAGAATCCTCACCGGGCACCGGCCTGACCAGTTCGAGATCCTCCGACAGCCTCAGGTGTCCCTTCAGGCGAATGTGGTCCCACGGCTGGAAGACCTTGCTGGACATGTTCACCGCCCAGAGCTCCAGGGTCTCGCGCAGCTCCCCGGCGAGCGGGCTGTCGCCCAACGCAAAGAGCTGTTGGGCGTAGAGCATGTCCCACACCCAAACCTGCCCGTACTCCGGCAGATCACCCTCGGCATGAACCGATACCCGCTGGCGGTCCGGGTTCTCCGGCGCGCGCGGATGCAATTCCAAGGTAAAACGGGTCACGATTTTCTCCGGCACACTGAGTATGCCCTCAAGTATAGGCGTACCGATCAGCCCGCCCCATTTCGCGCGGGCTCGCCGCGGATTTTACGCGGAGTGCGCAAGGCCCAGAACAGGCGCATCGCCAACAGCGTGGCGAGGGCCAGGGCATAGAGGGAGGCCTCACGGTAGTCGGCACGGGTCAGCCAGACGATGTGCACGACCCCCAGGATGCCCGCCAGATACACCAGACGGTGCAGCCGGGTCCAGTTACGCTTCAGCAGAGTCATCGCGCCGCGGGTGGAGGTGGCGGCCAGCAGGAGCAGGATCATCCAGGCGGCGAACCCGACCATCACGAACGGGCGGGTGGTCAGGTCCTCGATGATCAGTTGCCAGTCGAAGAAGAGATCCACGCCCAGCCAGATCAGGAAGTGCGCGGTGGCGTAGCCGAAGGCCAGCAGACCAAGCATGCGTCGCAGCCGCAGGATCGGGGCCAGGCCGGTGAGGCGCCGCAGCGGAGTCACCGACAGAGCGAGCAGCAGGAAGATGATGCTGAAGGTACCCGAATCCGTGAGAAGTGTTTCGATCGGGTTGACCCCGAGGCCGCCAAAGGCTCCCGCCGTCCGTGCGCCGAGCCACAGGGCCGGCATGAGACCGGCGGACAGGACCGCCCACCATAGAATGCGCGGCCAACGCTGGTCCCTTGCGCCGCGCCGAACTCCCCGGACACGGGTCGCCGGCGAGGCGCGGATCACCATCTCCAGCCTTCCCGGCACGGTTGCCGCGCGTAGAACGCTCGCAGGACACAGGTCATGGCGAAGGGGTTCAGAAATGCTTCTTCAGGTCCATTCCAGCGTAGAGATCCGCGACCTCGTCGCCGTAGCCGTTGAACATCTCGGTCCGGCGGCGTCGAAACTCGCCGATCCGGCGTTCGGTGCGCTGCGACCAGCGCGGATGGGCCACATCGGGGTTCACGTTGCTGTAGAAGCCGTATTCATTCGGCTGCGCCTGGTTCCAGGCCGTCGGCGGCTCTTCCTCGGCAAGGGAGATGCGCACGATCGACTTGATGCTCTTGAAACCGTATTTCCAGGGCACGACCAGCCGCAGCGGGGCGCCGTTCTGATTCGGAAGCTCCTCGCCATACAGCCCGACGGCCAGGATCGTCAGGGGATGCATGGCCTCGTCCAGCCGCAGCCCTTCCGTATAGGGCCACTGCAGTACCGGGCGGCGTTGGCCGGGCAGATTCTCGGGATCGAGGATCGTCTCGAAGGCCACGTAGCGGGCCGATCCCGTGGGTTCCGCCTGTTGCAACACCTGGTTCAGTTCGAAGCCGACCCAGGGGATGACCATGGACCAGCCCTCGACGCAGCGCAGGCGGTAGATCCGCTCCTCCAACGCCCAAGGCTTCAGGAAGTCCTCGAGCGCATAACGTCCCGGGTTGGCACACGCCCCGTCGACGACCACTGACCAGGGTTCGGTGCGGAGCATGTCGGCGTTGCGTGACGGGTCGGACTTGCCGGTGCCCAGTTCGTAGAAGTTGTTGTAGGTGGTCACGTCCTCCCAGGGCGTCTTCGGTTCGTCGGTGGAGAAAGGACCTGGGGAGAAGCTCAGTCCGTTGCCGCTCCGGGCCTGCGCCAGACCCGGCAATAGCAGACCGGCCCCGAGGGCAAGACCGCCGCGCATGAAATCGCGCCGCGCGAGGTAGACCTCCCTCGGGGTGATCTCGCTGGATCTAGGTTCCGACCGGACGTGTCTATGAATCAACATGGGGCGGCCTCTTCCCGGGAATTACGGCTTCGACGATTCAATGTGTGACTTGCGGCAGCCGGGCAAGTTCGCCGAGGCCGGCAGATTCCTGACCAATAAACTCAGTTAATGCTTCATAAGTTTTTTCTGCTTGCACTCTATGAGCAAACGCTTATAAGGGCAGAAAATCCACGAAATTTCGAGAGATCCTTAAACATGAGCCTGACCGACGACCTGTCTACCGACTTCGACGACGACCTTCCGGAAGTGGGCACCGCGCCGCGACCACTGGTCAACCCGCTGGCAGCCCGGCGTTCACTGGAGCGCCTGCTGGAACAACGGGCACTGCGCAGCCGCCTCCACGACGACCTGGACGATACCGTATCCCTCGAAGAATTGGACTGGTAACGTGCCGGCGGCAACGCCGATCCAGACTTCGTGCATCCTCCCACGCCGGAGCGGTGCAATGATCGGCGCTACCCAACCGCCCCGCACCGGGCGGTTGGGTAGGTTCGCACCGAACGCGCTCATGCCCTGGAGGAAACCCTTGAACCCTGCAGGGGTCTACAGCGGTTGAGAGCACGTACCGGGAGGGTCGCCTGACGCCTTCCCACACCGGATCTCCAAAACCGGTGTGGTCGCAGAAGGGCTTTCCGGTTGAGCTCGACGCCCATTTCCTCACCGACAGGGACCCTTGATGCGCGTCTGGATCGCCCTCGGCGTCATCCTGGCCTTGCTGCTGCTCTGGGTAGGCCTTTGGAACTCCAGCCCGGTCCGGCAGGAGCCTTCCATGGCTCCCGTCATGGAGGTTCTCACTGAGATTGCCGAGGGATTTTCCGATCCTCCCCGCAGATGGGACTATCGATTCCCGGAAGATCACGGCAGCCATCCCGAGCAATTCGGCGAATATTGGCTGTACACGGGGCTTCTGAATGACTCGCACGGTACTCCGCTGGGTTTCAAGCTCGCCATCTACCGACTGGCGCTGACGCCTGAACCCGTGGCGGCCGAATCTGCATGGTCGACCCGGGAGATCTTCTGGGCGCAACTCGTGCTGGATGCAGGA
>PUOZ01000188.1 GCA_003553165.1 Thioalkalivibrio sp. | reverse complement strand
GGCCATCGACCTGTTCGCCCACTGCAAGCGAAACCTCCCACCACGCATTGGCGAGGAGACCTTCCCGGTATGGACGAACCACTGGCCGGCAGCGCAGAGCATGCTGCTACCGGATGCGATCCTTGAAGGCCGCCCGCAACCGGTACGCGCCCTGCTGGCGATGGGCATCAACACCGCCATGTGGCCGAACTCGAAACGCATGGAACAGGCGCTGGATGCGCTGGACTTCTTTGCCGCGTCGGACTTCTTTCACAACCCGGCGACACGCCTGGCGGACATCGTGCTGCCGGCTGCCACCAGCCTTGAGCGCCCGGCACTGATCGCCTATCCCGGCTGCAACTTCCGCGGTGAACTGCGCTACCGTCACCGGGCCGTGTCGCCGCGCGGCGAGGCGCGTGCCGATGCCGAGGTCTTTCTCGAACTGGGTGTACGCCTGGGCATGGCGGAGCAGTTCTGGCGCGGAGATCTGGAAGCCAGCTGGGCCGAGGCTGCAGAAGGCATCCCCGAAATCATCCGCGAACAGGTGTACAACGACCCGGATGGGGCCATCGTGTTCGCGAAGGCACTGGACGAGATGCTCGAAAACGGCCTCGACGACGGCGAGCGGCTCTACCGTCTGCATGGCTTTCGCACGGTGAGCGGCAAGGTGGAGTTTGACGCCGCCGAACTGCGCGCGGCCGGGCACGACGGCCTGCCTGTGTGGCGCGAACCCGCGGAAAGCCCGGTTTCCACGCCGGAGCTGGCCCGCGACTACCCGCTTGTACTGACCAGCGGCGCGCGGCACAAACACGCGACGCATTCGCAGCACCAGTACCTGGAGCGCATGCGACGGGCCATGCCGCAACCCCTGGTGGAACTGCATCCGGACGACGCCGCGGACCGCGGCATCGCAGACGGCGACACGGTCGAGGTGCGTTCGCCGCGCGGGCGGGTCGCCTTCGTCGCCCGTGTGACCGACCGCATCAAGCCGGGCGTGGCCCATTGTCAGCACGGTTGGAACGATGCCAACGTCAACGAGCTGACCGACGACCGCTCGCTGGACCCGATCAGCGGTTTCCCTGCGTTCAAGTCGCTGCTCTGCGAGGTCTCGTTTCTGCGCGCGGGACACGAGCAGCGCCTGCCGGAGGCGGGGTAGAACATGCCTTTCGTCGGCGTGTTGCCTGAACGCACCCACCTCTTCCGGCCGGAACCGCAACGCGAGGTGGCGGTCTCGGACAGTGCCGCCTGGCGCCTGAACCCGGGGCATCGCCACGTGTACGACAAGCTGCGCCTCGCTCTGGAAGCCGGCCTGACGGCCGCCCCCTGTGGCGTCCCACCCATGGATCTCGGTGTTGCGCCGGGGGATACGGTGTTCGTGAAGCCGATCACCAACCTGGCCGGCATGGGGCTGGACGCACGGGCAATGGCCGCCGAAGAAGTGCCGGCGGAACCCGGCCGTTTCTGGTGCCAATACCTGGAAGGCGCGCACACCAGTACCGATTGCCTGGTGGAAGACGGCGAGGTCCGCTGGTTCGCCCACACCCGGGGCTCGGACGAGAAGGACGCCGCACGACCGATCTACTGGGAGATCGGAGTCGATCTGCCGGAACGGGAACCGTGGATCGCCGAATGGGTGCGCCGAAACCTGGCCGGGTACAGCGGTATCTGCAACATCGAGCTGATCGGCGGGCGGCCTATCGAGGCCCACCTGCGCGGTTCGAACGGTTTCTTCGACTTCTACGGCCCGGACTTCATTCCGGCCTGGGTGGCGCTGTGCGACGGGGAACCCTGGACCCTGCCCCGGCCCGTGACCGGTGGATTCATCATCTCGGTGTTCGGCGATGCGGACTTGAGCGAGGCCAACCGGAAGGCCGCCGCCGACGCCGGCGTGGATCTTCAGCCCGACCCGTCCACCCCGGGCCGCGCCGCCATCCTGCGCAGCCGCAGCCGCGATGCCGGCTTCAACGTCTACTACCTCTTGACCAAGAGACGTCTGTAGGCCGGACCGCTGAGCAGTGCTTCCAGCGCCTTCACCATCGTCCGCCTTGCAGCGCATGACACCATGAGAGTCTTGAGCGGCAATCGACGCCTCTGGCACACCGTTAGATGAACCCATTTCGGGTGTCTGGCCTCAGAAGACGCCGAACGGCCTCGCACGCCCGAGGCGAGGGTTCCCGGCGCCGAGGGCCTGATCGTGATTGGGGCCTCGAAGAGCCCGATCCCGGGCGTGCCGTTGCTGGTGGTCGGCAACGAGATCAACGGTACCACCATGATCTTCCGGATCAAGCGGGAACGTCGGGTGGAATCGCCCCGTTCGCGCTGAAGCCCAGCAGGGATTGACGAGCCCCTCCGGTGGCGTGGGAACTTCCGCGAACCAGATCCTTTCTGAGCATGAGGGTTCCGGGCTTTTGGCGCGGCCACGCGCCGGGGGGGGTGGCGAGATGAAGCCTTCGCTGAAAGACAGCATTTACCTGTAGCGCGAGCGGCTCGCGCAGATTTTGCATGAGCCATTGGCCCACCTGGCTGAGAAATGCGCAGGGGCCTGGGGGGACCGGGGCCGCCTGAATGAACTACTGCTGGAGGGTTTCTGCCGTGTACCGCACCGAACCTTCCTGTACTGCTTGGGAACCGACGGGATACAGATTTCAGACAACGTGGCGGAGACAGGGCTTTTATCGGAACACTTCGGGCGCGACCGATCATCGCGGCCGTACATGAAAGAGGCCGTGCCGAGCTGGGGCTTCCTGCTTTCGGATGCCTACATCAGCCTTTTCGCGGGGCGGCCTTCAATCACCGCGTTGCAGGTCGTGCGCGCGGACAATGGTGCCGTGGTGGGTTATCTCGGTGCCGATTTCGACCTGCGTAACCTGCCGTTGACCGCCGAGCTCTACGAGGAACCCTCGCATTGGCGCCAGATCAAGGGTGATCCCGCGATTCGGGGCGGGGTCTTCCAGCAGTGCCGAATCGAAAGCCCGATGGACCGCAGTCTGGAGCAGTCACTCTCGATCATGGAGGAATTGCTCACTCAGCGTGGCGTGTTTCAATGCCTGATGCACTTCTCTAGTAGCCAGGCGACCATCTGGACGGTGAACGACCCGTTTCGCTATCGCCTCCTGGATCAAGAGGCGCTGAGCGATCCGGATGTCTGTCTGGTGTATCCGCAGACACCCTATCCGATCGACGCGGCGATCCCGCAACAATGCGTTTCCCCATTGCTGGCCGCCATGAGGCCGCTGCGCCTGACCGACGAGACCTTTTACCTGCGCCTGGCCTCGATCAACCTGTTCAACGGTATGATCAGTGTGACGTTCTCTTGCGACGGTTCTCATTACATGCACTACGACGAGTTCCTGACCAAGAGCCACTCCTTCTGGTTCGGTGCAGGAGGTTGAAGCGTCCGTTGTGCGCGCCCTGCCATGTTCAGTAAACCGCGTCCTGTACCGCCCCGATGGATCTTTTCTGATCAGTTCTCAAGGAGGTTCCACCAACACATGAAACAAACACGGAACCGATTGGACATCTACAAGTCTTTGATTTATTGGTGGGGACGGCCGGAATCGAACCGGCACGGGATCGCTCCCAGCGGATTTTAAGT
>PUOZ01000124.1 GCA_003553165.1 Thioalkalivibrio sp. | reverse complement strand
TTCATCGCTGAGGTTCATGGCATGCGGCATCATCATGGCGCTGTTCGGGCCAACGGCCTCACCGGCGCGGTACTTGGTCATGGTTTCGACCAGATGATCCACATCCGAGCCAGCGACCTTCGGGAAGATGGCCTGACCCTGGCCGGTCGGGCCGTGACAGCCGACGCATCCGGAAGCCGCATACTTGGCCTGACCCGCTTCCACATCCCCTGCCTGAGCAGTGGCCATGCCAGCCGCCATCGCGATACCGGCTGCGACCAAAATCAACTTCTTCATTTTTCATCCTCCTTCAAGGATTGTGCGGTTGAAGTCCTTATGGATCATTTTTTTGACGTCTACAGGTTACGTCGTGCTACCTGAACGGGGCATTAACGACCATCGACATAGCGCGCATCGGAATACGTGATCACCCACTCCGGCCGAAACATCACGAGGCCGGTGATGATCATGCCATTCAGAACCCCCTCGGGCAGTATCAGCAGTGGTGTGTATTGCAGATACTCCCTAACGATAGACTCCCATGCGACGTCCGTAAAGAGCCCGTAGACCAGCGCGTTGGTGGCCATCACGACCAGCACCGACAAGGCGCCGCCGAAGAAGCCCACGACGTAGAGGTAGATGAACATGTGGGGGGGCAGGCGGCGCTCGCTGAATTGCAGCAGCCCCCAGGTGGCGAGGGCCGGTGCAACCCCGGAAATCAGGATGGTCAGGGGGGCCAGCATCGGTTCCACGATGCCGATGAGAGCCAGCGTCACGACCACCAGGGACACCATCAGGATGGCCAGGCGCCAACCGAAGATCAGGGTGACCGCAACCACGCCCAGGAAGTGCATCGCAAGACCGTCGACCGCCTCGGCGCGCAGGCTCCAGATGACCACCAGCACCACGGTGGCGAGCAGAAAGTGCTGCACCCGTCCCGGCACAAAGGCTTCGTCCCAGGTCATGCTGCGCAGCATCCAGACCATCAGCACGGCCAGCCCGATGGTGCCCAGGATCTGCAGCCAGAGCGGAAAGACGACATCGATGTGATGCATGGGTTAACCCTGATTGAGCCGGCCCGCGGAGGCCGGGAAGACAGGAAATCAGTCGCGCTCGCGCCGGGCAAGCGCCACCGTGTAGTCCCGTCCCTGCTTCAGCTTCTCGTAGTTCCCGAAAACTTCCTTGAATCCCTTCTCGATGAAGCGCCGCAGTCCGGTGATCGTTACGACATAGAGACGACCGTCGGGGTTCAACTGGTCCCAGGCGTCGAGCAGGTAGGTGTACAGGAGTTCGCGCCCCACCTTCGCCGGAAGGTTGGACGCGACGACGTCGAAACGGCGTTCCGCAACCTGGGCGAAGCCGTTGCTCAGCAGACAGTCGACATTGGCCAGACCGTTGAGCCCGGCATTGCGGCGGCTGTACTCCACCGCGACGAAGTCCTTGTCCACCAGCGTACAGTGCCCGTCACGGGCCTTGCGCGCGAAGGCGAGCCCGATCGGCCCGTAGCCGCAGCCCAGGTCCAGGCAGCGGTCGGTCGCGGCAACCTCCGCGTAGTCAAGCAGGAGACGCGTCCCGTCATCGATCCGCCGCGGTGAGAACAGCCCCCACGTGGTCACGAACTCCAGCGACTCGCCCGCCAGCACGTCCGCGAAACGCTGATCCGCCTTCAGTTCGCGCTTCAGGCGCTCGCGCTGGGCGCGGTCGCGGAGATCCGGCCCGGAACGGCTCACCGTGCCACCCCTTCCGCCAACTCCGCCCACAGGGACTCCGCGAGGCGCGCGGGCTGCGAGGCATCGCTCTCGCCCGGCACCCCAAGGAGGTTCACGTGTCCCATCTTGCGCCCGGGGCGCGCGACCGGCTTGCCGTAGAGATGCAGCCGCGCGCGTCCCTGCGCAAGCACGCGGGACAGGTCGGGCAGGCTCTGGCCCTCGGGCCACAGGTCCCCGAGCAGGTTGACCATCGCAACGGGCGCGGTCAGGTCGGCTGGTGCCAGGGCCAGCCCGCAGATGGCGCGGACCTGCTGCTCGAACTGGGAAACGGTCGCCGCGTCCAGGGTGTAATGCCCGGAATTGTGCGGTCGCGGCGCCATCTCGTTCACCAGCAGTTCGCCCGAGCCGCAGACGAAAAACTCGATCGCTAGCACGCCACAGTAGTCCAGATGCTCGGCAATCCGCTGCGCGACCGCCTCGGCCTGGGCACGCGTTGCCGCATCGATCCGCGCCGGAACACGGCTGAGGTGCAGGATACCCTGCCGATGCACGTTCTCCGCGACGGGGAACGACCGGCAGCGCCCGTCGGGATCGCGCGCCAGGACCACCGAGACCTCGCGGTCGAGTTCGACCTGCTGCTCCAGCACGCAGGGGACCTCGCCGAGATTGCGGAAGGCGCGCACGACCCCGCCCGAGGCCGATACCGGCACCTGCCCCTTGCCGTCGTAGCCCAGCCGGGCGGTCTTCAGGATCGCCGGGAAGTCCCAGTCCGGAACCGCGGCTCGGGCGGCGGCGACGCTGTCCACCTCAAGCCACGGAGCGACCGCGACGCCGGCTTCCTCCAGGAAGCGCTTTTCCGCAATGCGGTCCTGCGCAATGGCCAGGGCCCGGGGATTCGGGCGCATCGGCCTATGCGCAGCCAGCCACTCGGCACTGGCCGCGGGAACGTTTTCGAATTCGCAGGTGATCACGTCCGCGTGCGCCGCCAGCTCGGCCAGGGCCTCGGGATCGTTGAAGGCGGCGCAGAAATGGCGGTCGGCCAAACGGCCGGCGGGGCTGTCCGGGTCCGGATCCAGAACCCAGACACGATATCCCATGGTGCGGGCGGAGAGCGTGAAATAGCGGCCGAGCTGCCCGCCCCCGAGCAGCCCCAGGACCGCCGGCGGCAGGATCACTGCTGCACCGGAGGCAGCACCTGGGCAAGGACGGCCTCGCGCTGGCGCTCACGGAAGCCTGTGAGGCGACCGCGCAGCTCCGGGTCCCCGTTCGCCAGCATCGCCGCGGCAAAGAGGGCCGCATTGGCCGCGCCGGCCTCACCGATGGCGAAGGTGGCAACCGGGATGCCCCTGGGCATCTGCACGATCGACAGCAGCGAATCCTGGCCCTTGAGGTGCCGCGACGCCACCGGCACACCCAGTACGGGGACCGTGGTCTTGGCCGCGAGCATGCCCGGCAGATGCGCCGCACCGCCGGCCCCGGCAATGATCGCGTGCAGACCTCGGCCCGCGGCCCGCTCCGCGTATTCGAACAGGAGGTCCGGCGTACGGTGCGCCGACACGACACGCGCCTCGTAAGGAATATCGAGTTCGGTCAATATCCGGGCGGCGTGTTCCATCGTGGGCCAGTCGGAACTGCTGCCCATCACGAGGCCGATCTTCGGGTTGGTGGCATCCATAGCACGCCAAAGATAGCCCTCGCGCCGGGCAGGGGCAAGGCGGACCCCGCCGCAACGCCTTCTCGTCGCAGAGGCGATCGAAAAGGGGATGCGGTCCTGCTGCCGGCGGGACGCCGTGAATACATCCTGGTGCCCCGAATCTACCGCAGGCATCTGCTCAGAGCCCCAGAGACGGCCCAAGGCAAGGCGCGCTCCGCCGGGAATGGCGAGC
>PUOZ01000176.1 GCA_003553165.1 Thioalkalivibrio sp. | reverse complement strand
GTCACCACATAGCGAAGGCGCTCCAGTTCGTGCGTGTTGGGGGCCAGAGCGCGGGTGACGGCGGCGTGGAACTTCACGAAGTCGGGCCGCAGTTCCTGCAGAAGCCGGACGGAGTCGTCATCGATGCCGAGATGTTCCATCACCACGGGGAGTCCGATCGAACGCATTTTTTCCATAAGTTCCTGGACTCTAGCCGGATGGGCCATCACGTCCGGGGCGGATAGCTGGAGGACCAGGCTTCCGTGCTTCGGCTGCAGCCGACCGAGGCTGGTCTCAAGCCATTCTTCGAAGCCCCGGTCCAGAAGCGTCTCCCGCCCGATCTTCACGAAGAACTGGGTTTGCACGTCCTCGACCTCGCTTGCGATCAGCGCGTCCAGTGCATTTTGCAGTACCCAGCGGTCGATCAGCCGCGACAGGCCGACCTGCTCTGCCATGTGGAAGAATTCGCGAATCTCGAGTGGCCCGGTCCCATGGTCGCGCACCCGGAGACACACCTCGAATCGGCAGGTCTTTTCATCGGAAGCAATGCTGGCGATGGGCTGGAACACAAGCTGGAGGCGTTTCTCCGTAATGCTGGAGCGCACGATGCCTGCCCATTGCTCCCGGCGTTCATCCGACGAGGCGTCCTCCACGACCGGAGCCTCCCTATGGACACGGCCACCGCCCAATTGCCGGGCGTCGCGGCAGAGTTGTCGGGCCCGACTCATCGGGATGATCAGATCATCCCGAGTCTCCAGCAGGCACACACCGATGCTGAAGCTCAGGTTCCATTCCTGAACAGGCCGCTCCTCGTTCAGGGCGGTGGCCCCGTCGCGGAGTACCTCGGCAAGATCCATCGCGGCATCCGCGTTCGGTCGTGCTGTAAACACCGCGAAGGCACCGCCGCCGAGACTGGCTGCAAGGTCGCGTTCGCCAAGCTGCATCTCAATGCATCGCGCTACCCGTGCCAGCAGGGCATTCAGAGATTGGGCGGTACACTCCGTGCTCCACTTTTCGTAGCCATCGATCTGGACGTGCAGCAGCGCCATTATGCCGCCGGACCCCTCCGCCGAATCGAGGCGCCGCTGCACCGCCTGCTCGAAAGCGCTTGCATGATAGAGGCCTGTCCGGGGATCGCGGGTGAGTTCCACCATCCGGAAGGCCGATTCTTCGCGATGGCTTCTGGCCAGAGCGAGCGCGATTCGCACGATCCGACCCGGGTCGGTTGCATGGTCAAGTATGGTGGCCCTGCCGGATTCCAACGCCGCCAGGCCACCCGCGAAGGCGTCCGCCCCGGCCGAGAAGAGCATGGGAAGCGATGCATGCGCTGGACTCTGCCGCAGGACTTTGGCGATCTCGGGTCCGGATGCGCTGTGTGACTGCAGGGGCATCAGCACGATATCGGGCTGAACGCGCTCGACGGTATCCGGCACCAAGAGCACGTCGGAGAGGCACTCGACCTGCACCTCCGCTTTCAGGAATGCAGTGCGAAGTTCTTCGCGCCGCGCCGCGTTGGCTTCGACCAGAAGGCACCTGAACGGCGTCCTCAGATCGGTCCGGGACCAGCCGGCAATCCGCTGCAGCAGGGCTGCGGGTCGAGGGGGGTTGGGAAGGACGGCGTCCCCGCCTGCACGGAGGGCCCGAAGTCGGGATGCCGTGGAGAGGTCGGGGCACAGGTGCAGCACGCGTGAGTGTCCGCGTATCCCCGGTTCGCTATCGCTCGCGCCATGGAGCCGGCCGGTTCGAGCCTCCCAGGCTTCGATATCGGCGATGACCGTGTCGGGAGTCTCTCTCGAAAGCGAGTCATCGAGTTCCTCGGCATCGGAGAACATGCGCACGGCATAGCCATGGCTGCTCAGCACGTCGCGGATCGGCGTTGCCGCGGCGCTGTCGGGATCCAGCAGGAACACCAGGGACCCCGTTCGCTCTGCGCGGACGTCCGTCCCCGGCTGGTCGCGGGAGGCTGCATTCGCCTGCGATGCGATTTCTTCGTCCAAACGTTGCCCGATGTTCTGATCCCGCCAGTCGTCCTCGAGGTTGGTACGGAGACTCTGGAACAGGACGCCGAGCGTTTCCTGTTCATGCACTTTCAAAGGCAGTAACGCCTGGCTGTGCAACTGCAGCCGGTGTTCCAGCTGATGCGTGGCGGCGCGGAGCCGCACCAACCGGGTGTCTTGAAGGGTGGCAGCGAGGTAATGCACGATCCCCAGAAGTTCCCCAATGTCCTGGGGCCTCAGGCCGCGCCGGCGGCGCACCAGCCAGCGGTCGATGAGGTCGTGAACCCTGCGCGGCAGCGATTCCGGTGTCTCAGTCAGCTTGCCTTCCTGTTGGTCTCGGCCGGTGCCGGCCGCCTGCTCCGGCGGGCCCGTCTGGTTGCGAGCGGACTCGTCGCTTGGTGACATGCCAATTCCCGTGTTTGCGAAATTGCGAACGTAGTCGAAGGTGGGTAAAAACACCAGCGAGGTGCGGTGGGGAGTACCGTTGCCGCATCGCGGTTTCTTGCGCCTTGCCGGGACAGAATGGAAAATCGCGCCATGTGTCTCGCGATCCCCGTGAAAGTGGTAGAACTCCTGGAGTCGGAGCAGGCTCTGGTCGATGTCGGTGGTGTACGCAAGGAGGTCGACGTGAGCCTCGTGGACGGTGTGCAAGCGGGCGACTATGTCATTCTTCACGTGGGTTTCGCGATCAACCGGCTGGACGAGGACGAAGCACGGAAGACATTGGCGATGCTGCGCGAGATGGGCGTACAGCCCGAGGCGGCTGCGTGAAATACGTCGACGAGTTCCGCGACGGCAAGGTCGCCCGGAGCCTCGCGCATACGATCGCCACCGAGGTGCGGCCCGAACGGCGGTATCACCTCATGGAGTTCTGCGGCGGCCACACCCACGCGATTTCGCGCTACGGGCTGCGCGACCTGCTGCCGCCGGAGATCCATTTCATCCATGGCCCCGGTTGCCCCGTCTGCGTATTGCCCATCGGGCGTATCGATAGCGCGATCGAGCTGGCACGCGACCATGGCGTGATCCTGTGCAGCTACGGCGACACCCTGCGCGTGCCGGCGTCGGAACGCATGAGCCTGCTGCGCGCGAAGGCCGAAGGGGCGGACATCCGCATGGTGTATTCCAGCGCCGACGCCCTGAAGATCGCGCGCGATAACCCGGAGCGCGAGGTCGTCTTCTTCGCCATCGGCTTCGAGACCACCACACCACCGACCGCAGTCGCGTTGCGTCAGGCGCGTACCGAAGGCCTGAAGAATTTCAGCGTGTTCGCCAACCACGTGCTGACCCCGTCGGCGATCCAGAACATTCTCGAGTCGCCCGAGGTGCGCGAGCTCGGCACCATCCCGCTGGACGGTTTCATCGGCCCCTCGCACGTGTCGACGATCATCGGCAGCCGGCCCTACGAGTTCTTCGCCGAGGAGTTCCAGAAGCCGGTGGTGATCGCGGGTTTCGAGCCGCTGGACGTGCTGCAGTCGGTATTGATGCTGGTGCGCCAGTTGAACGAGGGCCGGGCGGAGGTCGAGAACCAGTTCAGCCGCGCGGTGACCCGCGAAGGCAACCTGAAGGCGCAGGCACTGGTCGCCGAGGTATTCGAACTG
>PUOZ01000359.1 GCA_003553165.1 Thioalkalivibrio sp. | reverse complement strand
GAAGCGACGGGGCATGACCCCGCCGGGCCTCAGCCTGAGGCTGCGCATCAGCCTGGTCGCGGCCGCGGTGATCGCCGTCTTCTTTCTGGTGACCGCGACGCTGCTCGAACGCGCGTTCCGCAAAAATGCCGAAGACGCCGTGACCACCCGCCTGGACGCCCAGCTGCTGTTGCTGATGGGGATCGTCGAGGTGTCCGGACCGAGTCAGGTGCAGTTCCCCGACGCGCTCCCGGAGGCCCGCCTGTCGCTGCCGGGGGGAGGGCTTTATGCGCGCGTCCTGGACGGTGCCGGCGAGACGCTCTGGCGCTCGCCCTCGGCGCTCGGCACGCCGCTGCGGGAATGGCGTGATCACGGGTTCTTCGAGCGCGGCATGACCGTCCAGTGGGAACTGCCGGATCAGGTCTTTCCGCTGACCTTCCAGGTGCTGGAGGAACGCGATGCCTTCGAGGCGCAGATGGAGCGCTACCGACGCACGCTGTGGGGCGCGCTGGGCCTGCTCACCGTATTGCTGATCGCGGGGCAGGCACTCGCGCTGGGCTTCTGGGGCCTGCGGCCCCTGCGCCGCGTGCGTGCCGATCTCGAGGCGCTGCGCCTGGGCGAGAACCGCAGGCTCGGCGGACCCTACCCGCGCGAGATCCAGACACTGACGGACAGTATCAATGCTCTGCTCGAGTTCGAGCGCGACCGCCTCCAGCGTCAGCAGCACGCGCTGGCGGACCTCGCGCACAGTCTGAAGACCCCCCTCTCGGCGATGCGCCTCGGGCTGGAAGGGGGCGAACCGGATCGGCCCGAGCTGCTGCTGCAGGTCGAACGCATGCAGGGCATGATCCAGCACGAGTTGAACCAGGCCCAGCGCCTGGGGCCGTCGCCCTTCCAGCCGCCGGTGGCCCTGGCGCCGGTGATCGAGCGTACCTGCGCGGCGTTGCGACGGGTTGCCGAGCAGCACGGCGTGGAGCTGGTGACGGCGCTGCGTGAGGAGTGCAGCCTGCGCATCGAGACCGGGGCGCTGTTCGAACTGCTGGGCAATGTGCTGGACAACGCAGTCCGGCACGCCCGTTCGCGTGTTCGCGTGAGCCTCGACTGCGACCGGCAGGGACTGGAGCTGTGCATCGATGACGACGGTCCCGGCATCGCCGCGCCGGACCGCGAGGCGGTGCTGCGCCGGGGCACGCGCCGCGATACTCGCCCGGGCGGGCAGGGACTCGGTCTCCACATCGTGGACACGCTGGTCAGAGACCACGGCGGCGAACTGCGCATCGAGGACGCCCCCGAACTGGGTGGCGCCCGCATCCGCATGGTGTTCCGCCAGCGCTGAAGCGCCGATCGCCGGGTCTAAGTTGGAAGTTCTGTAGGTCGGGTTAGCGCAGCGTAACCCGACGTGCCCGGGTGCCGAAGACGACCCTGCTTTGCGGCTCTGGGTGGTTGCGGGCCCCGTCGGGTTACGCCCTTTGGGCTAACCCGACCTACGGTTTGCGGCTTTTCATCGTCAGGAATGGCGCAGGGTCATGACGGTCAGCGCTGGAAGGGTTCAATGGGCAGGGCGGGATCGGCGCCGAGGATGCTGTCGCGGACGAGGCCAGCGGAGCCGCAGGCCAGGGTCCAGCCGAGGTGGCCGGCGCCGGTGTTCAGGTACAGGCCCGGAACCCGGGTGGGGCCGAGGATCGGGGTGCCGCGGGCGCTCATCGGTCTCAGACCGGTCCAGGGCTCCATCGTCTCCGGCTCGAAATACTCGGGAAGCCGCGGCAGGGTGCGCCGGCACTGGGTGAGCACGTTGGCGGCACGCGAGGCGTTCATGCGCGGGTCGGCGCCGGTGAATTCCGCGGTGCCGGCCAGCCGCAACCGATCGCCCAGCGGGGTTAGCACCACCTTGTTGGCGTCGTCGATGATCGGCAGTCGCGGCTGCCATTCCGCGGGTAGTGTCAGGGTCAGGGAATAGCCCTTGACCGGCGCCACCGGCAGGCGCAGCCCGAGGCGCCGGACCAGCGCCGGTGCCGCGAAGCCGCTGGCGAGCACGACGGCATCCGCCGCCATCGGCCCGGCGGAGGTCTCCACGCCGTTGATTCGCCCCTGGAACAGGCGCCAGCCGGTGACCCGGGTGTTCGGGCGCCAGCGCACGCCCGCGCGCTGCGCCGCGGTGGCCAGCTCCCGGGTGAAGGCAGCGGCATTGCCGATGGCGTCGTCGGGAAAAAACAGCGCCCCGCAGAGGCGGTGGGCGATCGGCTCCAGTGCCGGTTCCTCGGCGGCAACGCGGGCATTGTCCCATTCCTCGAAGCGGACCCCGACCTCGGTCATCGCGGCACTTGCGGCACGGTTCCGGGCGAGGCTTTCCGGGTCCTGAAAGATCTTCAGGATGCCCGATTCGGCGAAGCCGAAGTCCAGCTTCAGCTCCTGCTGCAGGGTCCGCAGCTGGCGGAGCGAGTATTCGGCGAGCTGCGCGTTCAACACCGTGTTGCGCTCGAAGCGCGCGCGCCTGCTGTTCCACAGGAACTCGATGCCCCAGGGCAGGATGCCCGGCAGCGCGCGGGGCCGCAGCAGCAGCGGTGAATCGACCCGGCCCAGGTAGCGCAACAGATCCCAGCCGACGCCCGGCGCATTCCAGGGCTCGGCGTGGCTGGCATGCAGCATCCCCCCGTTGGCGGCGCTGGCACCGCGCGCGGGCAGGTCGGCGGCGTCGACGAGGGTGACCTCCACGCCCGCCGCGCGCAGGTACCAGGCGGTGGTGGTTCCGGTCACGCCGGCGCCGATGACGATCACGTGCATTTCTGAAGTACCTCGTTTCGTCGTTGGTCGTAATCTAACCCACATGGACCTTGAAGCGGTGTCCTGATTATCCCGCAAGCTCTCGTCCCTTGTGGGAGGCGAGCCCTCTCGGCGACCTGACGGAGGAAAACCTTCGCCCCCAAGGCGCCCGTCCCTTGTGGGAGGCGAGCCCTCTCGGCGACCGAACGGAGGAAAACCTTCGCCCAGAGGCTGGCCTCCCACAGGGGAATCCCTTGAAACTGCGGCAATCCGCCCACCTGCGGAGCTTTGGGTGCTCATCAACAACGGTATTGGTAATCCTGCCCCGTGGTCATGGACTGCGGGAGCACCCTTCCGCAGTCCATGATTTACAGCGGCCGGGATCTACGCAGCTCGACGAGGTCGCGGGACAGGCGCTGGATGGACACCTTGTCCCGGGTGCCGAGTTCCTGGGCGAAGACCGACACGCGCAGCTCCTCCACGCGGTAGCGGAAACGCAGCACTTCGGGATCCTCCGGGTACGCGGCGAGCAGGCGCTTGGCCTCGTCCCACATCGGTTCGATGTCGACGCGCAGGCGCCGGTCCTTGTCCGGGGTCTGTGCCAGTCGCTGCAGGCGCCGGGTGATCGCCTGCAGGTAGCGGGGCAGTTCGGGCAGCACCTCGGGCGGTGTGCGAAGCAGGAAGTCCTCCGGCACCAGATGACCCAGCTGGTCCCGAATGTCCTGCGCCGCCTCGATCCACGACAGCGGCAGGTCGCCGTCCAGCTGCCGGCGCAACTGGTGCCAGCCCGCCAGGATGCGGGCGGCCAGTTGCGCCAGTTCCATCGCGATCGGGGTCAGCCGGGT
>PUOZ01000096.1 GCA_003553165.1 Thioalkalivibrio sp. | reverse complement strand
CCAGGCGGGGCGACATGTGCCGGAGCTGGGCGAGCTCGACCTGGAGCTTGCCCTCATGGGAACGCGCCCGCTGGGCGAAGATGTCGAGGATCAGTCCGGAGCGGTCCAACACCCGGCACTTGAGGTGCCGCTCCAGGTTGCGCTCCTGGCTCGGCGACAGCGGGTGGTTGAAAATCGCGACTTCGGCGCCGGACGACTCGACCGCGGCGGCCACCTCGTCGGCCTTGCCGGAACCGATGAAGAAGCGGGAATCCGGCTGCCGGCGGCTTCCCGAAATCACGCCGACGACGTCGGCACCGGCGGACTCCGCCAGGTCCCGGAACTCCTGCGTCTGCGCTTCCATGTCGGCCACGTCGCCAATGGCCAGGGCGACCAGCAGGGTGCGGTCGCCGCTCTCGGGACGCTCAAACAAGGCCCGTCAACTCCAGAATGGGGTTAGGAATTCTGTTCCTCCGCGGGCGGCTCTTCGCCCTCGAGATGCAACCGTACCTGCCGGGAAGGCACGATGGTGGAGATCGCATGTTTGTAAACCATCTGTGATACCGCGCTCTTGAGCAGCACGACAAACTGGTCGAAGGACTCGATCTGTCCCTGGAGCTTGATCCCGTTCACCAGGTAGACAGACACCGGTATGCGGTCCCTGCGCAACGCATTGAGGAAGGGTTCTTGTAGCATCTGCCCTTTTGCCATGATTGAGGTTCCTTTTTTTGTTTTAGCTGCAGGTGCGCCTTGTCAGACCGCACGTTTTCAGACGATAGCATATCGTTAGCCAGGCTCTGGGCCATAATTACCCGTAAAATCCCGCGCGACCATGGGTAAAAACACCAACCCGGAATCTGCCGCGCTCACCGATCCCTGCGACCGAGCAGATCTTCCACTCGCACGCGCTCCGCGGGCAGGTACTCGAGGCCCCGGCCCTGCATGCCGCGAAGCCAGGTCAGCTGACGCTTCGCCAGTTGGCGGGTCGCGGTGATCGCACGCTCACGGAACTCTTCCGGGCCGATTTCGCCTGACAGCCACTGCCAACCCTGGCGATAACCCACCGCTCGCTGTGAAGTGTGACCGGCAGTCAGCCGGGGACGTTCCAACAGCGCGCGCAATTCCCCGGCGAAGCCGCTGGCCAGCATGCGGTCGAAGCGCTCGGCGATGCGCTGGCGCAGACGCTCGCGATCCTCGGGCCAAAGCGCGAACCGGCGCCAGTGCTGCGGCACGGTGCCGACCGGGCCTGACTGGAACGATGCCAGCGGACGCCCGGTGCTTCGGTAGACCTCCAGCGCGCGCAGGATCCGCTGCGGGTCATTCGGATGGATCCGCTGCGCCGATACCGGGTCGACGCCGCGCAACTCGGCGTGCAGGCGCTCGGCACCCTCCACCGGAAGGCGTGCCCGCAAGGCGGCGCGGATTTCCGGATCGATCGCGGGCATCGCGTCCAGCCCGTCGAGCAGTGCGCGGAAGTAGAGCATGGTGCCGCCCACCAGCATCGGGACACGATCACGCGACTGGATCTCGCCGATCAGCCGCTGGGCATGCTCCACGAAATCCGCCGCCGACCAGGTCTCCTCCGGATCGCGGACATCGATCAGGTGATGCGGGACCCGCGCCCGCTCCTCGGCGCTGGGCTTGGCGGTGCCAATGTCCATCCCCCGGTATACGAGCGCCGAATCGACGCTGATGATCTCGCCTCCGATCCGCGCCGCGAGTTCCAGGGCCAGGGCCGTCTTGCCGGTGGCGGTCGGGCCCATCAGCAGGACCACGGATTCGCCCATGCGCTCAGCGGCCGCGCAGGAAGAGGCGATCCAGGGCCTGCCGGTCCAGTTCGACATAGGTCGGCCGGCCATGGTTGCACTGACCGCTGTTGTCGGTCGCCTCCATGTCGCGGAGCAGGCGGTTCATCTCCGGGAGACTCAGACGCCGGCCCGCCCGCACCGAGCCATGGCAGGCCATGGTGCTCAGCACCGCATCCAACGCGGCCTCGGCACGGTCGGTGTGTCCCAGATTGTGCATGTCGGCCAGCAGATCCCGCACCAGTTGGGCCAGTTCCCGGCCCTGCAGCAGCGCCGGCGCGGCGCGCAGCATCACAGCGTCGGGTCCCGCACGGTCCAGTTCGAAACCCAGGCCGCGCAGGAGATCGCCGGAAGTCTCGACCAGCTCCGCCTCGGCGCGGGTGACCGTGATGGTCTCCGGCACCAGCAGTGGCTGGCGGGTCACGCGCGCCTCGCGCCATTCCGTCTTCAACCGCTCGTAGGTGATGCGTTCGTGCGCCGCATGCATGTCCACCAGGACCAGGCCGCGGGCGCTCTCGGCGAGGATGAAGATGTCCGCAACCTGCCCGATCGCAAAGCCCAGGGGCGGCGCCACGCCCTCGGCAGCCTCGGGTGCCCACGGCCGGGCGCTCGGCGGGGCCGCGACAGGAACCGCCGGCCCTCCCGGCGGCTCGCTGACATGTGGCAGCGGCAGTTCCCAGCGCGTATCCCTGGGCGCTCGGGTCTCGGCAAAGGCGGCACGCGGATAGACCGCCGGTGTTCCAGGGACAGCATTGCCGCGGGGCTGAACCGCCGCGCCGGCCGCATGCGCCGCCGGCTGCTGGCGACCATCATCCCCAGGGCGCAGGCCGGCCAGCGCGCGGTGCAGGGTCTGAAAAATGAAATCATGCACGAGGCGCCCGTCCCGGAACCGGACTTCGTGCTTGGCCGGATGGGCGTTGACGTCGACCCCGGCCGGATCCAGGTCGAGGAACAGGATGAACACGGGATGCCGCCCCTGATACAGGACGTCGCGGTAGGCCCTGCGCACCGCCGCGGCCAGCACCCGGTCCCGAACCGGACGGCCGTTCACGAAGAAATACTGCTGGTCCGCCTGCGACCGGGCGTGCGTCGGCGCGCCCAGCCAGCCGCACAGGCGCAACCCGGAACCCTCCTGTTCGACCTCGAAGGCATGTTCCAGGAACCCCTCGCCGAGCAGCGCTGCCACGCGGTCGGCAGCGCCCGCCGGCCCCACGGCAGGCAAGTCCAGGGTCTGTCGGCCGTTGTGACGCAGCTCGAAGGCGATCTCGGGCCGCACCGCCGCATGGGTACGCACCACGTCCTCGCAGTGCAGATACTCGGTACGCTCGGCACGCAGGAACTTGCGCCGCGCGGGTACGTTGAAGAACAGGTCCCGGATCTCGACCGTGGTGCCCTGCGGGTGGGCCGCCGGTGCCGGCTCGGCGAACGCATCCGAGCCGTCGCCACCGAGGCCCCAGCCGCTGCGCGCTCCCGCCACTGCAGAGGTCATGGTCAGGCGTGCCACCGATCCGATCGAGGGCAGCGCCTCGCCGCGAAAGCCCAGGGTGTGCAAGGACTCGAGGTCACTCCACTCGGCGACCTTGCTGGTGGCGTGCCGGGAAAGCGCCAGCGGGAGCTCCTCCGGCGGCACGCCGCTGCCATCGTCAGAGATCCGAATGAGACGCACCCCGCCCTGCTCCAGTTCCACCCGGATGCGGCGCGCCCCCGCGTCGATGCTGTTCTCGATCAGTTCCTTGACCACCGAGGCGGGACGCTCGATCACCTCGCCGGCGGCGATCTGACTGATCAGCTGTGGGGGAAGCTTGTG
>PUOZ01000222.1 GCA_003553165.1 Thioalkalivibrio sp. | reverse complement strand
GGTGTTGGCGCCGTATGGTGTCCGGGATACATGGGCTATGATGTTGCATGGAGGGGGCCCAACCGCCGACCTTGCATGCGGGGTGAAGATGTCTCTCAGTCTGGAACAGCTCGTGGACCACGCTACCGGCATGGTGTCGCTCCCGGCCGTGGCCGTCCGTCTCAACGAGATGGTGGACGATCCGGGCTCCAGCGCAGCGGATATTGGCCGCCTGATCAGTCAGGATCCGGCGCTGAGCATGCGGCTGCTCAAACTGGCCAATGGGCCCCTGTACGGTCTGTCCAGCGAAGTGGATACCATCTCGCGTGCGGTCATGGTGATCGGCACCTCCCAGATACGGGACCTGGTTCTGGCGACGTCCGTCAGCCGGGCCTTCCAGGGAGTCCCGAACGACCTGATGTCCATGGAGGACTTCTGGCGGCACAGCATCTACTGCGGGATCGCCGCCCGATTGATCCACGGCGACCTGGATCAGCGGCGCGGAGAGTCGATCTTCATTGCCGGGCTCCTGCACGACATCGGCCGTCTGCTGATCTTCAACCGCGAACCGGATGAGGCGCACGAGGCGTTTCTGCTGGGCCTGCAGAGAGAGGACGGCTCGGAACCCCTGTATTGCGAACGCGAAGTGCTGGGCCACGACCATGCCCAGGTCGGCGGCGCATTGGCCGCGCGCTGGAAGCTGCCGGGGAAGCTCCAGGCCTGCATCCGCTACCATCATGAACCGGAGGCCGCCACCGAGCACGAGGTCGAGGTTGCGATCGTGCACATCGCCAACACGGTTGCGCACATGGCGGAGCTCGATACCCGGGATCCGCGGGATGCGCCGCCGGTGCACCCCGAGGCATGGAAACGCACGGGACTGACGCCCGATGCATTGCCCTCCGTGATCCACCGTGCGCAACTCCAGGTGGTCGAGGTGGAGTCGTTGCTGCTTCCGGCCTGAGCAGGCGTACGGTCGTTCCAGGATTTGGGGAACCGTCACGGCGCGCCGAACGTCTCGGTTGCCGGCCCGTGGCCGGGTGTTCGCGTCAAAGACTGAACATGTCCTTGAGCGATCGGAATTCGTCCTCGCGATGGGCCAGCATCGCAATGGCCTCTCCCGGTGGCGGCGGGGGAACGCCGAGTACCTCGAAGGCCGGTACGGTTTCCGCGGGCGGGTGCGGTCTGCCCTCGCGCTGCAATGCGGACCAGCGGGCCAGCGTCGTGACGCTCGCATAGTCCGGTTGTTCGGCGCGATAGTCCCAGTGCCCGGAATGTTCGGCCACCGCGACGAGGTCTTCGCCCAGACCCCAGTAGTTGATTACCAGCACGCCCGTGATGCCGCGCAGTTCCTCCACCAGAGAATCGATGATGTCCGGCTTCGGGTCCGGATTGCGCAACTCGATGAACTGGATGATGGGCACCGCCCCGATCCCGGCCACGAGCCCAGCCAGCAGAGCCCGCTCACGATGCAGGATCTTCAGGGAATCCGCGAGCAGAAAGCTGAAGGCCGAGCAGAGTACCGCATCGGACCAGACCTGTTTCATTGCCTCCCGGGTTGCCTGGTGCCGGGCCTTGAAGGCGTGGCGCAGGGCCAGATTGGTGGTCAGCATCCGGGTGTTGCGGAAGCCCAGCCGCAGTACTGCATCGCGAACCGATTGAATGGGTGCTGCGGCACGGAACAGGGGGCTGTTGATGGCATGCAGCAGGCCACCGGCAAGGGTCCCGTCGCGCTGGATGACCTCGGTCAACTCGGTGACGCCGGCATCCGGGTCGCTGGTGAGCTGCTGGATCTTCAACGCGACTTCGGGACGCGCGGGCAGTTCCAGGCGATGGTTTGCCAACAGTTCGTAGATCTCTGCGAGGAGTTCGCTTCCCGCCTCGTTCAGGTCGATGGCCTGCACCTCGAGTCCCTGCGGTGGCACTGCATCCAACGCGGCGGCAGGAACGCGTAGCAACAGGCAGGGCGTCAGCGTGGCTGCCACCGCATCGACCGGGTTGTCCTCGAAGAGGGGTATGGGCTCGTTCAGTCCCCGGTGACTCTCGAGATTGTCGGACACGCCATCGGTGAGACACGCCATGTGCCCATCGACGAGAAACAGGAGATAGCCTCCCGTTTCCGCTCCGCGGATGCGCTTTCTGGCGGGAACTTCCAGCAGGCGGCACTGTGTGGCCAGTTCCCGGCGCGCCGAATCTTCGAGATCACGGGTCTGCTCAATCTCATCCAGCAGGGGAACGACCTCGAGCGCTGATTCCATCAATGCGGGCTCCTGGATCGAAGCTGTAACGAATGAAACGATACTTTAGCAGCATCCGATGAACCGTGAGCCGTGGTGTTGATCCAGGGGCGGCGTCAGGGGTCGGCGCAGGCGATCGCGAATCCGCCGGCGACGCCCCCGATCTTGCCGACCCTGTATGCCTTTTGCTTCAGGGACTCAGAAGATCATGATCTGATAGCCGTCGGCAGCAAGGGCGCGCAGGCTGGGCAGCCCTGCGGTTCCGGGGGCAGCGTTGTCCTTCAGCATGGCGAAGCCTGCCTGCTCGGCGCCGCCGGCCGCACCGAAGAAATCCGAGCATGTTGCCGAGACCCCGGCTACCTTGTCCTCGACCGACTTGTAGAGCGCGTTGAGCGGGTGGTCCGCGTTGGCGATCTGAGCGGCCCAGCGCGTCCCCGCGCCAAGAAACACCAGGGTGACCTCGTCGCCGTGGTTCTTGAAATCGTAGGCCACACCGAGCGCGTTGAATACCCGTCCCAGGGCTTCGTCGTTGTTGGCTTCAGGATCGGACATCACCACGATGGCTGCTTTCATGTACTGAACCTCCGGTAGGTAGGGTGTCTGTAAAAAAACGCCTGAGGGGTCCTCAAAGGGCGTCGCTCGAGTATAGGCCGTATAGACCGCCTCTTGTTTCTCCGGCAGCAGCTGTCCACGCGTTCGTCGGCACCAGAGATCGTTCACCGATCCGAGCTGCGACGTACCTTCCTTTCGCCAACATAGTCATTCCTCATAACCGGCATCGAGTCCGTCCGCGTGTGTCCCCGTCAAGCCGTATTGATCCAGGGCAGGCGCCGGACGACTGTTTTCTCGAGTTCCACGATGAGGAAGACCGCGAGTCCGAACAGCAGGATGCGTCCCCAATCGTGCAGGCCGATAGGAGTGGTCCCGAAGAGCGTGTTCATGACCGGGGCATAGGTGAAGGCGATTTGCAGCAGGATCAGGATGCCAATGGCGATCCATATGGCGCGGGAATGGAAGATGGCCCAGTCGCGCAGCACCGGCTGGTAGATCAGGCGTAGGTTGAGCAGGTAGAACGCCTGTCCGGCGACCAGGGTATTGATGGCCACGGTACGCGCGAGGTCGTCGGCACTGCCCACCACTTGCTCCATCCAGACGAAATGCCCGAAGGTGCCCGCCCAGAGAAGCACGGCAACGAAGGGGATGCGCCACAGCAGAAAGCCCGAGAGCAGCGGCGCGTTTGGATTGCGAGGAGGTCGTCGCATCACCCCGGGTTCGCCGGACTCGAAGGCCAGCGCCATCGCCAGGGTCACCGAGGTGACCATGTTGACCCAAAGTACCTGCACCGGCGTGAGTGGCAGCGCCAGACCCATCAGGATCGCCATCAT
>PUOZ01000090.1 GCA_003553165.1 Thioalkalivibrio sp. | reverse complement strand
GGGCTGGACCTGGTTCCCGTCGCCGCCCGGGACGCCGCCGCGCGGGAACTGGCGCAGGCCTTCCGGATCAACCTCACCGCGATGAGTCTGCTGGCCCTGCTGATCGCGGCCTTCCTGATCTACAACACCCAGACCTTCTCGGTGTTGCGCCGGCTCGAGGTGCTGGCGAGCCTGCGCCTGCTCGGCGTGAGCCGGGAGCAGGTCGTCGGCGTCGTGCTGTTCGAGGCACTGTTGGTGGGTTTGATCGGAACGGTATTGGGCGCGCTGGCCGGGATCTGGCTGGCACAGGGTCTGGTGGGGCAGGTCGCGCGCACGGTCTCCGATCACTTCTTCGTGGTGGCGGTCACGGCGGTGGAGCCGAGGCCGCTGGCCCTGGCCGCGATTGTCGCGTTGGGCGTGGGCCTGTCGCTGCTGGCGGCACTCGCCCCGGCCTGGGAGGCGGCGCGCGGGCGGGGGATGGGCAGCTCCGGCCGCGCGGCGCTGGAACAACGGGCCCACGGTCTCACCGGCCTCCTCTTCGCAGCCGGCGTGCTGGCGCTCCTGCTGGGTGCTGCGATCGCGGCGCTGGGTCTGGGGGCGCTGGTCGGAGGTTTCGTGGCCCTGTTCCTGATGATCACCGGTTTCCTGCTCCTCCTGCCACGCCTGCTCGCGGCGGGCCTGCGCTGGCTTGGCGGGCCGCTGGCGGAGCGCTTCGACTGGCCGTTGCCGCGACTGGCCGGGCGCAGCCTGGAACGCAGCCTCTCGCGCAGTGGCCCCGCGGTGGTCGCGCTGACCCTGGCGCTGGCGGCGGCGATCGGGGTCAGCGTGCTGGTCGGCAGCTTTCGCGTGAGCGTCTCGGTCTGGCTGGGACAGACACTCACCTCGGATGTCTACGTGGTCTCGGCCAGCCCGGCTTCTGCGCGTGGCTCCGCCTGGCTGCCAGGCCACTGGGCCGAGACCATGGCGTCCTGGCCGGAGGTGGACACGGTCAGCACCGGAGCCACGATGGATGCGGTCTCGGGGCATGGTCTGATCCAGCTGTTCCTGTTGCGCCCGCACCCGGACTGGCTGGAGCACCTGCCCCTGGTGGAGGGGAATGCAACCGGGCTGGATGCGCTCCTGCGCGACACCGATGCGGTGCTGATGACCGAGGGTTTCGCCGCGCACCAGGATCTCCGCGTGGGCGATCGCCTGGAGATCACCACCCCCCAGGGCCGCCGCTCCTTTGAGGTCGCCGGCGTCTACCGCGACTACAGCAATCCCGGCGGCACGGTGCTGATGCGCGCCGAGCGCTATCATGGCGGCCCCGCGCCC
The DNA here is from genome assembly GCA_003553165.1 of Thioalkalivibrio sp. GTDB lineage: Bacteria > Pseudomonadota > Gammaproteobacteria > Ectothiorhodospirales > Ectothiorhodospiraceae > Thioalkalivibrio. The sequence continues at coordinate 2,314 of PUOZ01000090.1, read as the reverse complement.
GGCTTCGGCTCGATGGGCCTGCGCACCGCCGACGGGGTTCCGCTGGAGACCCTGGAGGCGCGGATCGAGGCCTGGCTGCAGGATCAGGACACGCCGGCGCTGGTCACGCGCCCGGATGCGATCGAGACCGAATCCATGGCCATCTTCGACCGGACCTTCGCGATCACGCACCTGCTGCGGCTGATCACCCTGCTGGTGGCCTTCGTCGCGATCCTGAGCGCGCTGGTGGCCCTGCAGATGGAGCGCGCGCGGGAGTACGCGGTGCTGCGCAGCACCGGCCTGCTGCCCTCGGGGGTGTCGCAGCTGGTCTTCCTCCAGGGCGCGCTGCTGGGGCTCTTCGCGGCGCTGGCAGCGATCCCGCTGGGCCTGGGCATGGGCTGGGTGCTGATCGAGGTGATCAACCGCGAGGCCTTCGGCTGGCGCATGGACGTGCTACTGCCGGGGATTCCCCTGGCAGAGAACCTCCTGCTCGGCCTCGGAGCCGCGCTGCTCGCTTCGATCTACCCGGCCTGGCGACTGGCACGGATGCCGCTGGTGCCGGCCCTGCGGGTGGCGTGATGGCAGATCGCCGATCGATGCAGCGCCCATCCAGTAGCCGCGACACCTTGCTCGGGATGGTCGGCTGGCTGGTGTTTGCAATGGCCGGTGTCGGCTGCACACCGGAACCTTCTCCAGTCTCGGGCGTGGAAGAGACCGTAACCCGGCTCACCGAGGCTCTGGGTGGCACGGATACCGAAGGATACCGGCGTGCCGAACAACCTCGTGACTTCGCGTTTCCCCGGGATCACGGCCCGCATCCGGGTTTTCGTAACGAGTGGTGGTACATCACCGGAAATCTGGATGCGGAGAATGGCGACCGGTTCGGATTTCACATCACCTTCTTTCGGGTTGCCCTGGCGCCCCGTTTTGAGGGGGACGAGGTCTTCCTCGAGTCACCCTGGTCGACACGGCACATCTGGATGGCGCATACCGCGATCACCGACGTCGCCGGTCGTCGCCACGTATCAGAGGAACGGTTCGCGCGCGAGGGGGCGGGGTTGGCGGGCGCCGCCGCAAATGGCGCGAAGGTGTGGTTGGAGAACTGGGCGCTGTCCGGAATGGAAACGGAGCGATGGCAACTGGTGCTGAACGCCGGCCCGTATGCACTGCACCTCGAACTGACCCCGGTACGCGAGCCGGTGCTGCAGGGCCAGGATGGACTCAGCCAGAAGGGCAGGGAACCGGGCAATGCCTCGTACTACTATTCATTGCCGCGTATTGCGGTGCGCGGCTCGGTACGCAAGGAAGGCGAGGAACGGCTGGTCGCTGGGCAGGCCTGGCTGGACCGGGAATGGAGCACCAGCGCACTGGACGACGATCAGGCCGGCTGGGACTGGTTCGCACTGCAACTCGATGACGGTACCGATATCATGTATTACCAGTTGCGGCGTTCAGATGGTTCCCCGGATCCGCATTCCAAGGGTAGATGGATGCCGGCGGACGGGCCGGATCAGTTGTTGCAGCCGGACAACGTCGAGCTTGTCCCAATGCGGCATGCGCGCATGCCGTCCGGGAGGCGTTACCCCGTGGCGTGGCGCCTGTCATTGCCGGAGTTCGGCACGGATCTGCGGATCGAGGCCGTGATGGACCAGCAGGAGATGCAGTCGTTCATCCCCTACTGGGAGGGCGCCGTGGACATCCGCGACCCCGACGGTCGCAGCATCGGCCGGGGTTTCGTTGAACTCACCGGATACGATGAGCCCTGATAGTGACCCATCCGTTGCCGCTTGATCGTGTAAGCCATGGCCCGGTTCTGTAGGTCGGGTTAGCGCAGCGGAACCCGACAATGCCGGGGCGGCGGGGATGGCGTCGGGTTCCGGCCGTCGTTGGGGGCCGTCGGGTTACGCCCTGTGGGCTAACCCGACCTACAGTTTGCGGCTTTCATCCTTCAGGGTGGCGCGCTTCGAGTCGGGAGGATGCGAGAACGCGGGAACCCCGATTCGGCATTGCCCCTCGGATGTCACCAATCCAGTTCGTCCAGCGACTGGGTATCGTCCAGGTCGTCGTGGAGGCGGCTGCGCAGTGCCCGCTGCTCCAGCAGGCGCTCCAGTGAACGCCGGGCTGCCAGCGGGTTGACCAGTGGCCGCGGCGCGGTGCCCACTTCCGGAAGGTCGTCGTCGAAGTCGGTAGACAGGTCGTCGTTCAGGCTCATGTTTAAGGATCTCTCAAAATTTCGTGGATTTTCTGCCCTTATAAGCGTTTGCTCATAGAGTGCAAGCAGAAAAAACTTATGAAGCATTAACTGAGTTTATTGGTCAGGAATCTGCCGGCCTCG
>PUOZ01000147.1 GCA_003553165.1 Thioalkalivibrio sp. | reverse complement strand
CTGTGTCTGCGTTCGAGGGATCGGCCCTGAGCGCCCGCCGCAATTCCGTCAGCGTCTGCGCATCGAGCCGAATCTGGCCGTGGAGGCGTTCAACGTTGCGCGTGACGAACTCCTCGAATGTGTTGCGGTCGTCTTCAACGCTCAGGCCCAACTGCTCCCGCAGCCGCAGGAGTGCGCCGAGTCCACTCATGTACTCGAAAATCAGGGTGTGCAGATCCTGGACGAAGGCGCGGGATACGCTCGCCTGCAAGCCGCCGTCGAACTCGTCATGTCTCCGACGCTCCTGGCGGGTTCTGGCGTAGATTTCCTCGAGGCGGGAGATGGATGTCTCCAGCAACCAGTCGGCGGCATTCTCGATACGCTCCCGGACAAGCGGGATCTCCCCCATCTCCGACGCGTCACGCAATGCCGTCTGCGCCCTGGTGAGGGCCTCCAGCATCAATTGGTCCAGACGAAAATGGAGGCCATCGCGATCCCATTCCTGTGCCGTGTCCGCGGCCGCGCGCAGCTCCTTGAGCTGCTCGATGCGTTCCTCGAGCTCGGCGAGGCCAGGGACCGCCGAACCGTGATTGCCTGCAAAGGCCTCTACGGACATCGCGCCCATCATGGCCGTCAGAACCAGCACACCAAGCCAGCGATACATAACGCCCCGCCTCCCCAATGGTTGGCCAAACAGGGGAAGCGCCCGGAAATCCGGTGATCCAGCCTCCCCGACCGGATTCGTTGAGCGGCACCAACGCGGCACAGCACCTGACCCGGAATGATTGCATGATAAAAAAAGCGCTAGATTATAAAGTGTTTCGCCCCCAGGGCAGTCGGAAAAGTGCAAGGAGGAAGGTGGCGCCACCCCGTCGGCGAAGGCTGCAGAGCGGCCTTTGCCGTCCTGCACTATTGTATTGTTGTAGTGGCCGCGACCCATGAGGGTTGGCCAGACTGCCACCACGCACACGGAACCCTCCGCAGGGAGAGCTTTTTGAATCAGATAAACCAGATTCGCTGCCAGTCGACGGAGCAACTCCAGGAGGCCCTCGGACACATCTGGGAGGTCGAGGTCACCCAGTCCGGGCCCGGGCCGATCGAAACGTTGCTGACCGCGACGCAACTCGGCGACTGTCTCGTCTACGAAAGCGATTCCAATCAGGCGTTGCTTTGCTCGGGAAAGCGTTCCGACGATTTCTGGACGATTTCCCCCATCACGCGCCGTTGTGTCGGCGGCCGGTTTCGCGGTCAACAGTTGAATGAGGGACAGATTCTCGTGCTGGATCCCGGGGGTGAGGTATACCAGCAGATCCCCGCCGGCTATCACCAGCAGGCGGTGTCAATTCCCCTGCATCTGGCCGAACGGATCGTGCAGGCCGAGCACCAGACCTCTGCGGAGGCAATGTGGGAACGCTGGTGCCTGAAGTCGGATCCGCGTGTAACGGCCCAAGTGGCGCGGATGCTGGAGCGGTTCCTGTCCGAGCCGGTATCGCTTGATACCGAAACAGTTTCAGATGCCGGGATGGAACTGGCCGGGAGAATGATCGCACTGGTCCAGGAGGCTCGGCAGGTCCGACATGCGCGCGCCAACCTCGCTCAGCGCCGGCGCATCGTCCGCCGCGCCGAGGCGCTGATACGCAGTCGATTGGATAACCCGCCGAGCGTGACCGATCTCTGCGAGGTAACCCACGCAAGCCGGCGCCTGCTCTTCTACGCCTTCAACGAGCTGCTGGGCCGATCACCTGTCAAACACGCCAAGATCCTTCGGCTGCATGCTGCCCGACGCCGTATTCTCGCCAGGAGTCAAGAGCGCTGTGTGCAGCAGATCGGCTTTGACTTGGGATTCTGGCATCCCGGACAATTCGCCATCGACTACGCCAGGCTGTTTGGGGAGGCCCCCAGCATGACCCGATTGCGCAATCATCGGAAAGGTCGTATCGACCCCAGCGTATTACCGATGCAGAAAAGCGCGGGCGTTTGCGGCTGATCATTGCGTCGGATGGTGTCGACGGAGTCCTGTCCGTGTACCAGGGCGCGCGCGTGTACGCGGGGCTTTTCGACGGCGACGAGGAACCACGCGTCGTACTGCCCGAAAGCCGGTACGCTTACCTGCACGTCGCTCGGGGATCGATCGAGGTGAACGGCCAGCGACTCGAGGCAGGCGGCGGTGCGCGGCTGCGAAACGAGCGCGAAATTCATCTCGGTAGCGGCACCGGGGCCGAGCTGCTTCTGTTCGATCTGCGTCCCAGCGAAAGGCCGGAGTACTGATCGGATCCCCAGGGTGCCCCGGAAGCCTCGGGTCGGGGCATTGTCCGTTCCCGCGCCTGCAAAGGGAACCGCGGGCCGATCTCCTCCGCGGTCGAAAACAGGATACGCCCGATCCCCAGACGCTTCTGCGGCGAAGGGCCGCCTCAGTGGGACAGCAGTGCAGCTGCGCTGACTACACCCGGAGCACGAGACCTCCCAGTATTCAGTGACTATCCGCAGCCTGGTCCTTTGCAGCCCCCGGCAGCGGACGCCCGATTGCGAATCGGGACTTTTTCGGTACCGTTGCTGTGCAACCTTTTGGCGGGCGTTCAGTCTTCGGCCGAAAAAAAGCAAGCGCTGCCCATCTGCTGCACCATGCACATCATGGGTCGCGTTAAACGCCTCCATGCCGGCACGGGGCCAAAAAGGCTCAACCGCCCCGCCTTCAGGGCTCAGGGCTCAGGGCTCAGGGCTCAGGGCTCAGGGGCATGGTGCCGGAAACGATTCCGACCCTCGCTCTTGGCCCGATATAAAGCCGTATCCGCGTGGCGCAACAAGGTGTCCGAGGCATCGCCATCATCAGGGAAAATCGCGATACCGATGCTGGCGGAAACCCGCACGGAATGCCCCCCAACCGGAAATGGTGCATCCATTGCGGACAGGATAGCCTCGGCGACACGATTAACGCCTGAACGTTCGTCCACATCGGAGACCACGGCGACAAATTCGTCCCCGGACAGGCGCGCCACAGTGTCCGAGCCACGCACGCAGGCGCGAATCCGCCTCGCAGCCTCGACCAAGAGCTGATCGCCGGCGTTGTGTCCGTGAGTGTCGTTGACCGCCTTGAAGTGATCCAGATCCATGAACAGGATGGCCACGCGGTCACCTTGGCGTCGTGCGCGGCGCAATGCCTGTTCGATCCGATCCATCAGCATCCTGCGATTCGGAAGGCCGGTGAGACTATCAAAATTGGCTAGCTGCCATTCGCGCCGAAGGTCGTCGCGCGCCGCTCCGGCCAGCAGGGCCAGTGCCGCTGCGATCGCCAGAACCAATTGAATCTCGATCGGCTCACCGATGTGGCCACCCAAGCCCGTTCCCGTCAGCAGGTAGGTAACGCTCGCGATCCCCGTCACCGTGAACCCCATCAGGGCACCGTGCAATAGCCCCGCCAGCATCACGGGAATCACGATCAGAATCGTCACCGGCGTGTTGACCCCAAGCGCCACTGGCACCCACGCGGCAAACACGGCAAGCGCTGCGGCGAACAACCCATGCAGTGTGAGCGGTACGAGCGGTACGTTCGCCAACACGGTCCGAATCTGTGCTCTCTGCCCGTGCCACAGGCCAAGCAGAAGGCCGTGTAACAGGAGGATCAAGGGCACG
>PUOZ01000282.1 GCA_003553165.1 Thioalkalivibrio sp. | reverse complement strand
TGTGCCGCTCGAACACGCCGACCGTGGAGGGATTGGTCAGCATGATGCCCGCGGTCTGCGGACCCACCACCCCTTTCAATGCCTCGAGGTCCACGTCGCCACTGGCATCCGTCGGGATCTCGCGCACCTGGTAGCCGCACATGATCGCCGTGGCCGGATTGGTACCGTGCGCGGCGTCGGGCACGATGATCTCCCGACGCTGGTCGTCACCCCGCGAGCGGTGGTAGGCACGGATCATCGCCACGCCTGCGAATTCGCCCTGCGCGCCGGCCATCGGCGTCAGCGACACACCGCTCATGCCCGTGACCTCCCGCAACATCTCCTGCAGTTCGAACATGGTCTGCAGGAAACCCTGGCTATGCTCTGCCGGCGCCAGCGGATGCCGATCGAGGAACCCGGGCAGCATCGCCAGGCTGTTGCAGGCGCGGGGGTTGTATTTCATCGTGCAGGAGCCCAGCGGATAGAACTGGGTGTCGATGGAGAAATTCTTCTGCGAAAGCCGGGTGTAATGACGCACGACCTGCAATTCCGAGACCGCCGGCAATCCCGGCGCCGAGCGCCGCCGCAGGGCGCCGGGGATGCCGATGGCCTTGGTCTGTGGCCGCGGCGCCTGTGCCGCAGCCGAACGACCGTTCCGGGAGCGCTGGAAGATCAGGGTATCGTCGTGTGCAGTCATGGCGTTGTTCCTGGCGAAAATTCGAAAGGGGTCGTTGTGGTTCCGCGGGGGCCTGCGCCCCCAGGGCAAGGCTGTCGCGAGCCGGTCAACCCAACGCGGCAAATGCGGCGTCGTAATCCGGCTCATGGCCGGTGTCCGGCACCAGTTCCGCGTGCAGGACCCTGTTCTCGGCGTCCAACACCACCACGGCGCGGGCGGTGATCCCGGCGGTCGGGCCGTCCTGGACCAGGACGCCATAGTCCTTGGCGAAATTGCGCGAACGCATCATCGACAGAGTCTGCACCCGGTCGATCCCCGCGGCACCGCAAAAGCGACCCTGCGCAAAGGGCAAGTCCGCGGAAATCACCAGCACCACCACGTCGTCGCGGTTGGCGACGAGTTGATCGAACCTGCGCGTCGAATCGGCGCAGACCCCGGTGTCCAGGCTCGGCACGATCGACAGGATCTTGCTCTTTCCTGCGAAAGCTTCCAGGCCCACGTCCGAGAGATCGTTCTTGGTGAGGCGGAAGTCGGGGGCGATCGAGCCCACGGCCGGCAGTTCGCCATTGGTATGGATGAGCATGCCTTTCCGGGTGATTTCAGCCATCGCTGGTCTTCCTTTTTCTGAGGATGGGGGAACGATCCATTGGCTGCCTTCAGGCGGCCTTTGCCTGTTTCAGCGCATCCACGAAGCGGTCCAGATCCGCGTCGATCTTGGTCTCGGTGGCACAGGCGACCACGCAGTTGCGAAGATCCGGGTAATCGGCGTCCAGCAGGTGCCCGGCAAGCACCCCCTGGCCGGACATGCGCGCGACGGTATCGGCAGCGCCAACGCCGAAATCGAAGACCATCTCATGGAAGTGGTCGGCCTCGAAACGCGGCTCGATGCCGACGGCAGCAAGCCGCTCGCCGAGCGCCCGGGTGTTGCTCCAGCAGGCCTCCGCCACCCGCGTCAGGCCCACATCCCCGAGCAGGGCCATGTGGATGGTCGAAGCGGTCACGACCAGGCCCTGGTTGGTGCAGATGTTCGACGTCGCCTTGGAGCGGCGGATGTGCTGCTCCCGCGCCTGCAGGGTCAGCACGAACCCGGAGCGGCCGTCCGCGTCCTCGGTGCGCCCGACGATCCGTCCCGGCATCTGACGGATGTGTTCCCTGCGGGTGGTCATGAAACCGTAGTACGGGCCGCCGCTGGAAAGCGGCGCCCCCAGTGGCTGGCCCTCGCCGACGACGACATCGGCGCCGCGGTCGCCCCACTCGCCCGGCGGCTTCAGCAGCGCCAGCGATACCGGATTCACCACGGCGACGACAGGCACGCCACGGCCCTCGGCCCAGCGCGTGAGGCCGTCCACATCCTCGAGGACGCCAAAGAAATTTGGCTGCGCGATCACCAGCGCGGTGACGTCTTCCTGGTCGTAGGCCTTCAGGCGCTCCGGATCCACGGCACCTCGCCGCGTATCCCAGGGCAGCTCGACCAGTTCGATCCCCTGGTTGCCGACGATGCTGCGCACCACATTGCGATAGGCCGGATGCAGGGCCCCGGGCACCAGGATCCGGTTGCTCTTCGAACGGCGGTTGATGCGCACCGCCATCAACACCGCCTCGGCCAGCGCGGACGCGCCGTCGTACAGAGAGGCGTTGGAGACCTCCATACCGGTAAGGCGGCTGATCATGGTCTGGTATTCGTAGATCAGCTGCAGCGTGCCCTGGGAAGCCTCGGCCTGGTATGGAGTGTAGGCGCTGTAGAACTCGCCGCGGGTGGCGATCTGCCAGACGGCGGCGGGGATGTGATGCTCGTAGGCGCCTGCCCCGATGAAATTCAGTGGCGCTCCATCGCGCGCTGCGCGCTCCTGCATCAACCGCGTCACCTCCATCTCCGGGAGTCCCTCGGGAATGCCCGAGAGCGGAGGCGCGCGCAGATCATCGGGAATCTCGTCGAAGAGATCCTCGACCGAACCCACGCCGATGCGCTGCAACATGTCGTGGATATCGTCTTGGGTATGCGGAATGAAGGGCATGGTTCGACTCTCGTTGCTCAGATCGGGGGGCTGTGGACTGCACCGGCGGGGAAGAACGGATACCGCATCGCGTCGAGCAATGCGGGCCTGGGATCACCACGGCGCGAACCGCAATGCAGCGGCGCGGCGCCGGGTGACCCGCTGCATTCACGCCTCGCTTGCGACCATCGCGGCGTATTCCTCGGCGTCCATCAGGGCATCCAGCTCGCTTGCATCGGAGGGCCGGATCCGAAACAGCCAGCCCTGGTCGAAGGGTGACTCATTGACTTTCTCCGGGGCGTCAGCGAGGTCCTGGTTCGCCTCCGCGATCTCGCCGGAAACCGGTGCGTAGACATCGGAGGCCGCCTTGACCGACTCCACCGTCGCACAGGCCTCACCGGCGGTCGCCTCGGTGCCGGCCTCGGGCGTCTCGACGAACACGAGATCCCCGAGCAGCGCCTGGGCGTGATCGGTGATGCCGACGGTCACCGACCCGTCGGCCTCCACGCGAACCCACTCGTGACTCTTGGTGTACTTGAGGTCCTGCGGTGTGTCAGTCATGTCCTGTTCCTTATAGAGACTGGTTGCAAATTCAGTATTCGATGCGCGCGCCCTGATTGGCTCCACGCACGAGAAGGATGCCTACTCCAACTGCGACTTGCCGCGACGCACGAAGGGCGGCTTCACCACCCTCACCGGCATGGCCTTCCCACGCAGGTGGGCCGTCAACTCGCTCTGCGAGGACCCCGCCGGGATGCGCGCAAGTGCAATGGAAACGCCGAGCGTCGGCGAGAAGGTTCCCGAGGTCACCGTCCCGTCGCCGGCCTCGGTCTCGATCCGTGTGCCACCCCGCAACACGCCGCGAGCGTCCAGCACCAGCCCGACCAGCCGCTGCGGCACGCCCTCGGCGCGTTGCCGCTCCAGCGCCGCACGCCCGATGAAATTGCGGTCCGCGGGTTCCC
>PUOZ01000141.1 GCA_003553165.1 Thioalkalivibrio sp. | reverse complement strand
GGCCGTCGCGAACCGCGGAAAGACCGGCCTTGACCCGGGGCCGGCAGCGCTGAATCTGGTTGGTACCGCATGCGGTGGAGCCGTACCGCCCGATTCGGTTCAGCGCCGCCGGTGCGACGTGCCGGCCTGCCCATGGACTCTCGGGTACCCCTCGATGGCGCCAGGAATGGCTGCCGCTCGGTCAGTGCGGCAAATTGAAATTCCGGGCCCGTTTTGTCGCGTCTTGTGCTACGTTTACGCCGTTTGTCCTCGTGAAAACCGGCACCGCAGAATGCGACCGGTGCACAACCCACAATGCGGCGAGGCCGCTGACCCATACAACCTCAACTTCCATATTCGGCAGGAGATAGAGCCCCATGATCAAACCACACGGTGCGGACACCCTGAAGCCCCTGTTCATCTACGATACCGAAAAACACCATGCCCTCATGCAGGAGGCGGAAACCCTCCCCTCCGTGGTGATCAGCTCAGCTGCCGCCGGTAACGCCGTGATGATGGGGGGTGGCTACTTCACTCCGCTCACCGGCTTCATGAATGTCGCCGACGCCATGGGCTGCGCCGAAAACATGAGGACCACCGTCGGTCTCTTCTTCCCGGTCCCGGTCGTCAACCTGCTGGAGAATGCCGACGCCATCAGGGGAGCCAAGCGAATCGCCCTGCGTGACCCCAACATGGAGGGCAACCCGGTCCTCGCCATTCAGGACGTCGAGGCGATCGAGGAGTTCACCCCCGAACAGATGGAGCTCATGACCCAGAAGGTCTACGGCACCACCGACCCCGAACACCCCGGTGTCGCTGCCTTCAACAATGTCGGTCGCATCTGCGTCTCGGGCCCCCTGCAGGTGCTGCACTTCTCCTACTTCCAGGACGACTTCCCCGACACCTTCCGCACTGCCGTCGAGATCCGCAACGAGATCACCGAGCGGGGCTGGAAAAAGGTGGTGGCGTTCCAGACCCGCAACCCGATGCACCGCGCCCACGAGGAACTGTGCCGCATGGCGATGGATCAGCTGGGGACCGACGGCGTGGTGATCCACATGCTGCTGGGCAAGCTGAAGGCAGGCGACATCCCGGCCCCGGTGCGTGACGCCGCCATTCGCAAGATGGCCGAGCTCTATTTCCCACCCAACACGGTGATGATCACTGGCTACGGCTTCGACATGCTCTATGCAGGACCCCGCGAGGCAGTCCTGCACGCGCTGTTCCGCCAGAACATGGGAGCGACCCATTTCATCATCGGTCGCGACCACGCCGGGGTCGGCGACTACTACGGTGCCTTCGACGCCCAGACCATCTTCGACACCGACGTACCTCCCGACGCCCTGGAGATCGAGATCTTCCGCGCCGACCACACCGCCTACTCCAAGAAGCTCAACCGCGTCGTAATGATGCGCGACGTGCCCGATCACACCAAGGAGGATTTCGTGCTTCTATCCGGCACGAAGGTGCGCGAGATGCTGGGCCGCGGCGAGGCACCGCCGCCCGAATTCTCCCGCCCCGAAGTGGCCCAGATCCTGATGGACTACTACCAGAGTCTCGATCAGAAATAAGAGAACCTCCGGTGGCTGCGGGCGGGGCATACTCTCCCGCAGCCGTCCGGAACGCCGGTCAGTAGGTCTTCGACAGGGCGGCCTGGATATCCGCGAAGGTCCGGGCGACATCGAAGGTCTGCACCTGCAGCCCCAGCTGGCGGCCGATCTGTGTGGCCGAGAACACGCCCCGGATGCGCATCGCACCGGTCGCGGGATCGCGTTCGCCAACCAGCGCGTGCTGCCGTCCCCAGTTTTTCAGCGTCGCGACGATGTCCCCCACCTCGGCATGCATCACGCGGCCCAGATCCAGAAGATCCATGGTCTCGAGCGGAGCCATCAGGTCGCGCACCCTCAGGTCGGGGTATCGCACGCTCCGTTCGTGCACGATCTGAATCGGTCGTTCCCCCTGGGTATCGCGCGCGGTGATCAGCCCGAGCACGCGCTCCGCCTCCACCACGATCAGCAGACGGACACCGTGGGCGATCATTTCCTCGGTCGCCTGGCTCAGTGTGGCATCGGGACCGACGGTGGCCACCGGAACCTTTCGGAAGTCGGTCATCACGCAAAGCGCCGACGATGACATCGTCACCTGGGGTGCGCCCTCGGTCACCTGCTGAAGGTCGGTTCCGGGGTCCGCCTTTTGTGAGGGCAGGGGCTTGTGCGGGTTTTCTGCGGTCATCGCGTCCTCTCCATCCAGGGAAGGCTGCTAACGATGCCCTGCTGAACGCGCCCTGACAAGCCAACCCTCCCATTCTGGATAAACAGCCGGCACGAGCGAGGGACTCTCCCGACGCCTGGTGCATGGTGTTTGGCCGTCCCTTGTGGGAGGCGAGCCCTCTCGGCGACCGAACGGCACGGCCCCGACCACAGACCCACTAGATCTCGGCCCTGACCTCTTCCGGCGTCAGACGGATCTCGAAGGTCATGCTGTCGAGGTCACCGATGGCCCAGGTGGCCTCGGGAGCGCCGAGGCCGGCGACGGTGCCGGGATTCACGACCCAGGTCGAACCGTTCTTCACGTGGGGCTGCTGCCGGATCTCTGGCTCGTGGCTGTGCCCGCAGCAGACGAGGTCGTAGTCGCCCGTGCAGGCCATCGCATGGGCGTAGTGGGGATAGTGGGTCATGAAGATGCGCCGACCGCCCAGGGTGATGATTCCGTCGTGTCCGTAATAGGTCAGCAGGCCGTTGGACTGGTGGGCAATGCGCGAAATTGCCACCGGATCACCGAGGTTGTTGCCGTGCACCGCGTGGATCGGCAGGCCCAGCTTCAGCGAGGCCTTCAGGGTGTTCCCGCCGATCAGATCGCCGCAGTGGATCACCGCCTCGGCGCCCTCGGCGGCACCTGCCTCGATCGCCCGCGCCAGCATCGGGCCGCGGTCGTGACTGTCCGAGACGATGCAGACCTTCATATGCCACCCCGCTTGCCGCCGTCCGCGACCGCGCATGGGGCGCCTTTCAGGCGCATGAACGCCTGCTCTTGAGCGGGATGCCAGTGCATGCAGCGCTGCAGCAGGGTCAGGGTGACGGCATGACGCTCGTCTTGGGTGAAATCGGGGATCGGCTCGCCCATGTCCACGTTCCTTGGGTGCTTATGGATGGATAAAAAAAATTGCCTTGTCGGGTCCACCCCGGGCCTGCATACTAGCCGGAGTATATCGTAATTTACTTATCATTCAAGGCGCTGCTGATAATGGCACAGACCCCCTCGCAGGAAGTCAAAAATACCACTTGTTACATGTGCGCGTGCCGTTGCGGCATCCGCGTGCATCTGCGCGACGGGGAGGTGCGCTACATCGACGGCAACCCCGATCACCCGATCAACAAGGGGGTTATCTGCGCGAAAGGTTCCTCCGGAATCATGAAACAGTACTCGCCGGCCCGGCTGACCCAGCCGCTGCGACGCAAGCCGGGTGCCGAGCGTGGCGCCGCCGAGTTCGAGCCGATTTCCTGGGACGAGGCCTTCGACACCCTCGCCGAGCGCCTGGGCAGGATACGCGAAACCGACCCGAAACAGTTCGCGCTTTTCACCGGCCGCGACCAGATGCAGGCCCTCACCGGCCTGTTCGCGAAGCAGTACGGCACCCCGCACTATGCGGCG
>PUOZ01000231.1 GCA_003553165.1 Thioalkalivibrio sp. | reverse complement strand
GGTAACTCGCATTGGTCCGGTATTGCATGCTGAGCAGATCCATCGAGGTTCTGGGCGCCAGCGGGCTCACGACCACGCCGAGCGCACCGTTCCACTCCGTGTAGTAACTGGCATTCTGCATGATGACCAGTTCACCGACCTTGAACGTCATTTGTACTTCCTCCGTTCGGAAGAGGGCCGAGACCTGAAGACCGCCGCTCACTCCACCAGCATTTGGACTGAAGTATAGCGAAAGCGTTTCCGCGATTTGCCCCAATCGCGATCCTGGCAACGCTGTCCTGCTCCCGACCCGTTCCCCGTCACCGCCAGAAAGGTTCGAGACCATGGATGGTTTCGACATCCTCGGGCCAGGACACGACGTATCCGAAACGGATCTCGTCTTCGCCCCCTGCCTTCAGCTCGGTAGTCCACGCGAGAACCCCGAGGCGGCCATCGACGTCGCGCTCGGCAGGCACGGTGCTGGCAGGACTCAGTTCCACCTTGATGCGTTCGTCCCGTGACACGGGCAGACGGTCGAGAACGGTCACGCTGAGCGCCCGGTCGTGGCGATTGTTCAGCGTGATGCGATAGCCGCGCTCCAGTTTCTGCTGCCGGCGCAGCAAGCCTTCGCGCCCGGTGACGTCCCGGTCCAGCTCGTGGCGGATCTCGATACGGTCGTCGACACCGAAGGCCAGGCGCAGTACCGCACCCGGTGCCACGGTACCCACGCGGGTCTGTCCCGCCATCTGCCCATCCTGGAAGAGAGTCACCGTTCCGGGCAGCATCGGTGTCGCTCCCTCGAACACGGTTTCCGCAAACAGGTGCGCGTCGGTCGACAGCGCCGGGACCGCGCGGGCCGAGAGCTCGACGGCATGCGACTGGGTGCCCAGCAGGAAGCGCTGCTGCCGGTTGTCGGCGGGCAGGCTGACCCGGCCGGGAACGCGATACCGACTGGTGAAGCCCGTGGTTTCCAGCGCGGCCTGCTCCATGGCCGTCGCGGGCGCCGCCATCATGCCCAGCGTGTCTGCCTCGTGTCGCTGCAGCGCCCGGCGCGGTGGTGCGATGTCGATGAACCAGGTCTGCATTTCCGGCAGGGCTCCACCCAGGGCCGGACGTGACGTGGAGAGGTACAGAACCACGTCGCGCCATTCCTCGCCGGTGTTCTGGCGCACCTCGGCGCGCTGCACCCACTCAAGTGTCGTGCCGTTGGTATCGAGGCGCGCCTCGTACAGGGGCGCCCAACTCGCTCCAGGCACCTCGTACTCGAGGGTGAGCACGGCCGGCCCCGCGGCGTCCGCATGGTAATGGATGCCCGCTTCCACGCTGTCACGACGATCCGTGCGCAGGACACTGAGTTCCCGCTCGATGCGGGCAATTTCGCCATCCACGTCCCGCAGGGCGGTATCGATCCGCGCGATCTGCTGCAGCGTGTCGAGGGCTCCGTCGCCAATCAGGCCCCAGGCCCGGTGCCATTGCTCGGGGGACAGTGCCGGTTCCACGGCCCCGGCGTTCTCCGAAAGACGCTCGATGAAGCCGAGTTTCAGGGTCTGGGCCTGCCTGCCGTCACTCAGATTGCGGCGTTCATCCTGTGCGGTCCGCAGCGCCTCGGTCAGGGCGCGTTCCCCGGGGTGGGCCAGGTCGCGGCCGTGTACCGTGCGCGTCTCGACGTGCTGCAGGCGCACACCACCCGTCCCCTCGGCGCGGACGCGCAGGCTCGCCGGGTTGAGCCGGGCAGGCAGGGCAGGGATCCGGACAACACCCTCGCCCGCTTCGAGTTCGACCGTCTGCTCGCGCACGACATTCGCCCGGTCCGGGTACACGGTCACCTGGGTGATGCCGTTTGCCATGGCCGGCGCCAGCGGCAGTATCGAGGCAAGGCCGAGGATCAGGGTGACGATGCGAGGAAAACGATACAGCGGGGCCATACGGGAGTCTCCAGATGCGGGCGTTGCGCGAGGGACGGGCTGGTTGAGACGGGGGGCGCACAGGTGGGGCGTATGGCCCACTAGTCTTCGAACAGGATGATATAGCCTCCCGAGCGCTGGTCGCGTTCCAGCTTGATCAGGCCGGTGCGGGCAGCCTCCTCCAGCAGGGCACTGAAAGACCGGAACCCGTAGTAGCTCTCGTTGAATCCGGGTTTGCGCCGCTTGATGGCCTGCTTGACCATCGAGGCCCACACGGGTTCGCCCTCGCCGCGTTCCGTCTGCAGCGCCTCCGCGGTCTCCACGACCAGCTCCATGGCCTCGTGTTTCTTGTCGTCGGCTTCCTGCTCCGAAGGCTTGGGCGGTGCCCCTTCCTTGCCGGCAGCCTTGGCCACCTTGCGCGATTTGTGCGTCTTGTGGGCCTCCTCGCGGACCAGGTCATCGTAATAGATGAATTCGTCGCAGGCTGCCGTGAGCAGATCGGAGGTGGATTTCTTGACACCGATCCCAATCACCAGCTTGTTGTTCTCGCGCAGCTTGGCCACCAGTGGCGAGAAGTCGGAATCGCCGCTGATCACCACGAAGGCATCGACATGCCCCTTGGTGTAGCAAAGGTCCAGGGCATCCACCACCATGCGGATGTCTGCCGAGTTCTTGCCCGACTGGCGCACGTGCGGGATCTCGATCAGCTCGAACGCGGCTTCGTGCATCGGCGCCTTGAATTCCTTGTAACGATCCCAGTCGCAGTAGGCCTTGCGCACCACGATATTGCCCTTGAGCAGGAGTCGCTCCAGGACCCTTCGGATATCGAATTGCGGATATTTGGCCTCGCGGACCCCCAAGGCAATGTTCTCGAAGTCGCAGAACAGCGCCATGTTTCTGATTTCCGGTAGATCTGGCATCGACTGAGGACCCCATCCGAGGGCAGCGTGAAGGATGCCTCTCTAGGGTACATGAATCTCCGGCACCGGTGGCAGGGAGTTGACCATTCTGCGAACCAGGAGTAACGTCCCGAGGAATTTTTTGGAGAACTCAGTTCCGTGCCTGCCGGCAAGAGCCCGCAGAACGGTTTCACCCCAAGAGCTCCGGAGGAAAGATGGAAGCCTTAGCAACTGCAGCGCTTTATCCCCAAATTCTCATTCTTGCGATCATCGGTTTCGTTGCCTTCTATTCCTCCTGCACGGTCGGTATCCGCGCCGGGTGGCTGGCCTACCATCCGTCCGTCTGCGGCACTGTCGGCGCGTTTGCCGGCGCCGCGATGGGTCTGGCGGCTGCAACCATCTAGGGTTTCCCCGAGCGTTGAACCGGGGCCCCGCTTCGCCGGGGTCCCGGCGTTAGGCGTGAGAGTCGATCTCGTAAACCCCTATTTCGTCAGCGGGCTTCGCGCACCAGGACCGTGAGCCGGGAAGCGCAGACGAGTTCCTGCTGCTCCGTGACGATGTTCACGTCCCAGACCTGAATGGTCCGGCCGATGCTCACGGATCGGGCGCATCCGGTGACCAGGCCCGAGCGCACCGCCTTTACGTGGTTGGCGCTGATCTCAAGGCCCATGGATACGAAACCCGGCTCCGCCGCCAGATTGGCAGCGATGCTGCCAAGGGTCTCCGCCAATGCCGCCGAGGCGCCGCCGTGCAGGAAGCCGAAGGGCTGGCGGGTGCGTTCATCCACCGGCAGGGTTCCGTAGAGGGCGTCTTCCTCCACCGCTGTGATGCGGATATCCAAGACATCCAT
>PUOZ01000171.1 GCA_003553165.1 Thioalkalivibrio sp. | reverse complement strand
GTCGCCTTTTTCGACACCACGATGGGCCCCGTGGCCATGGCCCTGATCGGCGCGATCAATGTCGGTTCCATCGAAACCGTTTGGGCGGGCGAGGTCACCCCGCCTTCCGGCCGCGTCATCAGCCGCACCGATTACGGGGACCAGGATATTCGCCTGCAGCGCGGGGCAGAGATGGGGCGTTTCAACCTGGGCTCCTCCGTGGTCCTGCTGCTGCCCGACCATCCCCTGCGGTTCGCCCCCGCCCTCGCCCCGGAAACCTTCCTGAGAATTCGCCAGGAGGTCGCACGGATCGCCGTGGCCTGACCGGTTCAGGCGCGGCCCCATGGAAAGTCGATGACCCGGGCGATATCGGTCTCACCCAGCAGGCACATCAACAGGCGATCGACGCCCAACGCGACGCCGGCGCTGTCGGGCAACCCGGAACGCATCGCCATCGCAAAGAAGCCATCCACCGCCGGGATCGCCTGCCCGTTACGGCGCCGACGCTCGGAGTCCTGGTCACACCGGGCGGCGAAGATTGCGGGATCGTTCAGCTCGTGGAAACCGTTGGCCAGCTCCAGGTCACCCCAGTACAGCTCGAAGCGGCTCGCGTAGCCCGGAGCGTGCGCGCAGGGTCGGGCCAGCACCGCCTGGCTTTCCGGGTAATCGAAGACCATGGTCAGCTTTCCGGGCGCGAAGTCCGCGGCCAGCACCAGCGCCATGAGCGCATCGAGCCAGCCGTCGCGATCGAGTTGCCCGACGATATTCAAGCCTGCGCGTTGCGCCACGTCCATGCACTCCCCGACGCTACAGGACAATGGGTCCAGACCCAGCGCTGCCTGGAACAGATCCGCATAGGCGACATGCCGCACCGGCCCACGCGGCTGAATCCAGGCCGAATCCGCGCCGGCGACCGTTTGCACCAGTTCCAGCACCTCGTCCATCAGACGCCGATGGTCGTAACCCAGCCGATACCACTCCAGCATGCTGAACTCGGGATTGTGCCGGGGGCCCTGTTCCTCCCCACGGAAAACCCGGGCGAGTTGGAAGATGTCACCGGCTCCATCTGCGAGCAGGCGCTTCATCGGGTACTCCGGCGAGGTTTGCAGATAGCCGGCAGTGCCATCCGGAGCCACAGCGCGCCAGCTCTCCACCCCTGGATCGAGTGGCGCGCCACGGGAGAGGATGGGCGTTTCCACTTCGAGCAGGCCGCGCGCGGTAAGGAATGACCGTAGCGCCGCATTCAGGCGCGCCCGGTGCACCCGTGCCTGCGGGGCGCCGGGGCGCCAGTTCAACGGCGCTGCTCCCGGTTCGATCCCCCGCAGCGGCTTCGGCGCCCCGGCGCAGTCTTCGCCGGGGCCTGCACGATCAGCCGCACGGACCACCGCCCACGCGGCTCGCTGCGGGCACCCAAGTCCGACAGGCTCCTAGACCCGGGAGACGTATTCGCCCGAACGGGTGTCGACCTTGACCGTCTCGCCTTCCTCGACGAACAGCGGCACCTTGACCACCGCCCCGGTCTCCAGGGTCGCCGGCTTGGTCCCGCCCTGCGCGGTGTCGCCACGCAGGCCGGGATCGCATTGCACGATCTTCAGTTCGACAAAGTTGGGCGGGGTGACGGACAGCGGTTCGCCGTTCCACAGGGTCACCGTGCAGACGTCCTGCTCCTTCAGCCACTGTGCCGAATCGCCAAGCGCCACCTGCCCCATCGCGTACTGTTCAAAGGTATCCGGGACCATGAAATGCCAGAATTCGCCATCGGTGTACAGGTACTGCATCTCGGTGTCCATCACATCGGCAGCCTCGACCGACTCTCCGGACTTGAAGGTCTTTTCCAGGACACGGCCGGTGCGCAGGTTACGTACCCGGACCCGGCTGAAGGCCTGCCCCTTGCCCGGTTTGACGAACTCGTTTTCGACGATCGTCTGCGGATCGCCATCGAGTAGAATCTTCAGCCCGCTCTTGAATTCGCTGGTACTGTAACTTGGCATGTCTTGTCGTCCTCGCGGCGGCGCCGCCGCCTGAAAATCCAAGTGAAATGGCCGGTCATCGAGGTAACCATGCCTAAAAATCCCGTCATGATACCTCGACCCGCGACGCTCGCACAGCGCGTCCCGTGGCAACAGGCCTTGTCCCATGCCATCTCGGACCCTCGTGAACTGCTCCGCCGCCTTGGACTGGATGCCTCGCTGCTCACCGAAATGGAACATGCCCACGGCCTGTTCCGGACGCGGGTGCCGGAGAGCTATCTTGCCCGGATCAGGCATGGCGATCCCTTCGACCCGTTGCTTTTGCAGGTCCTGCCCCAGGGTGCGGAAGCATCGGGTCACCCGTCATTCGTGGCGGACCCGGTGGGCGATGGCGACGCGATGGCGGCGCAAGGTCTGCTGCACAAGTACCGGCACCGGGTGCTGCTTGTCACCACTGGCGCCTGCGCCATCCACTGCCGGTACTGCTTCCGGCGCGAGTTTCCCTACGGCGCGTTCAGCGCCGCGCGTGACTGGAAGCCGGCCGTAGACTACATTCGCCGCCACGCGGACATCACCGAGGTGATTCTCAGCGGCGGCGACCCCCTGACCCTGCCCGATCGGCGACTCGAAGAACTGCTGCATGGGCTGGAAGCGATACCCCATGTGACCAGACTGCGCATCCACAGCCGCCTTCCGATCGTGCTGCCGGAGCGGGTGGACGGTGGACTGCTGTCCTGGCTGGGCAAGGGCCGGCTGGCACACGTGCTGGTGCTGCATGCAAACCATCCGAGGGAACTCGAGGCCCCCGCCGATGCAGCGCTGGCACGGCTGCGCTCCACCGGCGTCACCCTGCTGAACCAATCGGTGCTGCTCGCCGGGGTGAACGACGACATCGAGACCTTGTGCCGATTGCAGGAGGCCTGTTTCTCCGCCGGGATCCTGCCCTACTACCTGCACCTGCTGGACCGAGTACGCGGGGTTGCCCATTTCGAGGTTGCTGAAGCACGCGCGCGGGCCCTGCACGATGGGATGCGGACCCGTCTCCCCGGTTATCTGCTGCCGCGCCTGGTCAGGGAGATTCCGGGTGCCCCCGGCAAGATGCCGGTCGAGAGCATCGGTGCGGCAACACCCCCAACCGACCGGATCGAGCAGGCCACGCGTAGCGACGCGTAGCGGTTCCGTCGCCGTTGTTTTAGCATGCGCCCTAGCCGCAGGCAGCAAACGGGACCCTTGTGACCGAGCCACAACCGAAATCTGGATTCACCCTCCCGCCGCGCCATCCGGCAGGCGCGGACGACTTCACCCCTGGGCAACCCAACGATCTGGAATCGTGGATCAGTGCCCAGGAGTCGTCCGACCTCGCTGCCACCGCGGCTGCGCTGCTGGGGGCGGTGCGGTCCATCAACCGGACGACCATCGAGTACACGCCGCTGGTCGGATTGACCGGCGTGCTGCTTGCGCGGATCCCTGCAGTCCTGGACCGGATCGACGCGCACATGCGGCAGTTGACCATCCCGTTGGGGCGCAAGAGCCATGCCCTCGCCACGGCTTACGAGGGCCTGCTGCAGGAACTCGGGATCGCCTGCCTGCGCCTGGTGGAGGACGGGCTCGAGCAGCACCGTCTTCCGGAGGGAGATGCCGCGCCCTACCTGTACCGTGCCCTGCTCCTCGCCGGCCAGCAATGTCTGCATTTCTGGCGTCTCTACCAGCCGTTGCCGAAGGGTTCATGGCTGCAGATGTATCGCATCCTGCTCCTTGCCGAACGGCTTGGCGTCGCATCCGAACCAGCGGCGGCAGAGCCAGGTGCCCTGGCGCCATCTCCAGACAGCATCACAGGGCTTGCCGCGCGCATCGCCGTGCTCGGCGCCGCGGATGTCTACTCGCTCCGGCATGGTGAGATCGGGTTCCTCGCCCGCTGGCTGCTCCCCGTGCCCCTGCAGTGCCGCGCCGCAGTGCCGGCAGACCTTGACGAGTCCACACCCATGCTTCGGCTTTCGGTCGACTCGGACCGTGCACCGTCGATTATCCTGGGGCGCCCCGAACCCGGAACAACGAACGGAACACGTCTCGTCGATCTGCGCCCCGTTGTGGCGGCGATCCGGATCGGCCCGACGGAACAGGACTGGCATCCGGTCACGGGCGGCCTGGATCGGCGCCTGCTGAGTCTCTGGGTGACCCCGCCCCAGCGGCGTTACAGCCGCGAGCCGACCGATACCGGGCCGATCATCACGGTGACCGGCCTAAGGGATATTCATGCGCTGATCCGAGCGGATTACCGGCACCAGCGAAAGGTCGCCATTGGCGAGATCTCCGGAATCCAGGGCGGGATGGCCGATCCGACCTCCGCCGACCCCGGGTACACCCCCGCGGCCTTTGCGTTGGGCATCGACGAGATCGAACCGTTCAGCCTGCAGGCTTCCGGGCCCGGTTCCCGGTCCGATGACGATCCCAGGAATCTGTCGGATCAGGGATTGAACCGGCTGAGTGCTGCCTGGAACAACGCGATACAGGGGATCGACCCCCACCCTAGCCGCGCGGGGCAGCCGCCGGTGATCCGCATGCTGAAGCCCAGCGCCGCGCGTCTTCGAGACCTCGGGGCGGGGGGAGTCAAGCTGGTTCTGCAGTCGCCGACGCAGAAGATCTTCAGCGGCGACCTGATTGCCATCCGCACGGCCCCCAAGGGCAACATCCGTTGGCAACTGGGGGTGATCCGCTGGCTGCGTCACGAGGATGCCGGCAGCATTGCGGTCGGCATCAAGTACCTGGCGCCGGCATGCGTCCCGACGGACATCCAATCCTACCGAGGCAACAGGCCGTCGGGCCAAGCGCAGCCGGGGCTGTTCTTTCCCCGCCCCGAGCAGCCCGGCACCGGCAGCCTGCTGTTTGCACCGGGTGCGTTTGCCGCCGGCACTCGCGTGGTGTTCCGCCTCGCCGGCGAGGAACGGGTGGTGATGCTGGAATCGGTCCAACCGGGGAGCCACAGCTTCAGCCGCGCGGATTTCGTCATGCCCGCCCCACCGGCATCCTGAATCGGCCCGAACAGCAGGCTTGACGCCGCCGGCATGGCATCCTGGCCGTCTTCTGATACTCTTCGTCAGGAGGATGGCCGTCCAGATTCCCGCCTGCACCGGAGAGAAGAAAAACGCGGTGCAGGCGCGGCCTGTCCCCAGGAGCAGTGTCGACAGCCTCTCCCGCCCAAAGGGGGAACTGCGGCCGCCGCTCGTTCCGACCGATACGCGTGGATACCCAGAATCCAGGAATCCGGATGGCCCAGATCAGAGAATCCATCAGCATCCTCTTCGTCACCCGCAATCCTGAACTGGCGGAACGCCTGATCAGTGCCGTCCGCGTGCGTGGCCAGGCCGTGCGCGCGGCGCAGGCCCAGGACAAGGCCGAGATCGAGCAGCAAATGCTCTCGCACCGCTTCCACATCGTCGTATTGGTGGATTCCGATATAACCGAAGGCATGCAGACGATTACCGGCGCCATGCAGAACTCCGGCCGCCGGATCCCGATACTCGTGATGACCGACCGCCCGGAAGCGGAGCGCGTGGCCGACTACGATGCGGGTGCCTTCGCCTCCATCGACATCGCGTTGGAGGACCTCGCGGCAATCCAGATCCTGAAAGCGGTCGAATTCAATCTCTGCCGCACCCAACTGCATCACCTGCACAGCAGCCTGCAGGCGTCGGAGCGCCGCTACCTGCGCCTGCTCGAGAGTTCCCCTGATCCGGTCATCCTGATCCGCAATGGGCGGTGCCTGTCCGCCAACGATGCCTGGCGCGAATACTTCCAGATCTACGCGACCGAAGATCTTGCCGCTTTCGCATGGACCGACTTCATTGTCCCCGAGCAGCACGCGCTCGTCGCGAGCATGATTGAGGAACTCGGCGCACAGGCCGATGCCGGCGAGACGCGTCGGATCGTACGGCTGCGCACCCTGCACGGCCGCAGCTTCGAGGCCGACCTGGTGCTCTCCGACGCCACCGTGGACGGTGAGAGGGCCATCGCGGCACGGGTATCGCTGAACGCCGAATCCGCCGGGGCGGGACAATTATCCGCACTGGACCCGGTGACCGGGCTGCACAACCGAGGGCATCTGCTCCAGACGCTGGAGGATACGCTGGCCAGCGTCGCGCGGGCGGATCTGCCCTTTGCCTTCATCGTCGTATCCGTCGATGACTTCGAGCGCATTCACGACGAATTGGGGTTCAGCGGCTCCGACATTCTGCTCAGCGATATCGCTTTACTGCTCAAGGAGCACTTCCCGCACCCTGCCACCGTCGCGCGGCTGAGCGACGAGGAATACGGAATCGTCCTGCCCCACGTCCGGCGGAGCGAACTCGATCGGCGCCTTGCTGCGCTGGTCAAGGGCGCGGCCCATCGGGAAATCAACCTGGGACACGGTTCGCTGACGGCCTCGATCTCCTGTGCGGCGGTCATTACCGACGAGTCGGCGCCGACGATCGAGGAATTGCTGGACCAGGTTCATCGTGCCCTGGACGAAGTGCGTCAGGCCGGCGGCAACGGCCACAGGTTCCAGAATCTCGTATCGGACACGAAGGCCCGGGCCGAGTCGGACCAGCGCTGGAAGGATCGCATCGAGAACGCCATGGCCCAGCAGGGCCTGACGCTGCTGTATCAGCCCGTGGTCAACCTGCACGGCGGTGACTCGTCACGCTTCAACGTCTATGTGCGTCTGTCCGGCCCCGACGGCACGATCTACGAGCCGAGCGACTTCCTGCCGGCTGCGGAGCGGACGGGGATGACCGCAGCCATCGACCGCTGGATCATCCGCCATGCCATCGAAGCCCTGGCCGAGCGACTGAAGGAAGATCCCAGGACCACCTTTTTCCTGAAGCTGACCCGAGGTTCCGTGATCGACGGGTCGGTCGTTGTCTGGCTCCAGGAATTCCTTCACAAGCAACGGGTTCCGGCAAGCAACGTGGTGGTGTCGATCAACGAGGCGGTGATCGTCACCAACCTGAAGGCAGCCATCAGCACCGCGCGCAGCCTGAAGGCCATGCATGCCTCCCTGTGCATCGACGACTTCGGCAACGGACTGAACCCGTTCCACATCCTGCGTTACGTCGATGCTGACTACATCAAGCTCGACGGCGCCTTCGTACGCGATGTCGTGAGCAACGAACACAGCCAGCGGGCCATCCGGAGTTTCACCGAGGGCGGGCACGCCAAGGGTAAGCAGATCATTGTGCCGATGGTCGAGGATGCCGCAACGCTGGCCGTCCTCTACAGCCTCAACGTGAACCTGGTCCAGGGCTATTTCGTGCATCCGCCTGGTGAGCAGATGGACTTCGATTTCACCCAGGCCCTGTGACTTCACGCCGGGATGTCACGGCATGGCAACGCCACGGCGCTTTTCGCTCGGACAGCCCTTACCATGAAAACCTGTGACGATTTTCGCGACTGACCCATTCCGCGACCTGATTATCAGGCGCACCTGAAGCTCCGCAAGGCATCCGCTCATGTCCCCTGTGGGAGGCGAGCCCTCTCGGCGATCCAACGGCGGAAGACCTTCGCCCAGAGGCTGGCCTCCCACTGGACGTCCCTTGAACCAGCGGCAATCCAACCACCCGCGGTGCTTTGGTACGAATCCCGCGATCACTTGGCCCAGAACTTGAGATCCTCGAAGAAGCCCTTGACCCCGTCCAGCCAGGAGTGCGCCTGGGGACTGTGACGGGTACCGCCCTCCTGCATGGATTCGTCAAACTCGCGCAGCAGTTCCTTCTGTTTATGCGTCAGGTTGACAGGCGTCTCCACCACCACCCGGCACAGCAGGTCACCGACGCCGCCCCCGTGTACCGAGGTCACGCCCTTGCCGCGCAGACGGAACTGCTTGCCGCTTTGGGTTTCGGCGGGGATCTTCAGGGCCACCCGGCCGTTCAGGCAGGGAACTTCCAGTTCACCGCCCAGGGCGGCTGTCGCAAAGGAAATCGGCACTTCGCAGAGAAGGTCGTTGCCCTCGCGCCGGAACAGCTTGTGCGGCTTGACCCGGACCTGCACATAGAGATCGCCCGGCGGCCCGCCGTTGATCCCGGCCTCGCCCTGACCGGAGAGGCGGATCCGGTCACCGCTGTCCACGCCTGCCGGAATCTTCACATCGAGGGTGTTCTGCTTCTGCACCCGCCCGGAACCGCCGCAGGACTTGCAGGGGTTGGGGATCACCTTCCCCGTGCCGTGGCAGCGGGGGCAGGTCTGCTGTACCGAGAAGAACCCCTGCTGGATGCGCACCTGACCGACGCCGTTACAGGTCGGGCAGGTCTCCGGGCTGGTGCCGGGTTCGGCCCCGGACCCGCCGCAGGTTTCGCAGCTTGCCGTGGTCGGGACACGGATCTTGACCTCGGTTCCGAAGACCGCCTCTTCGAGGCTCAGGTCCAGGTTGTACTGCAGATCGGAGCCGCGATAGGCACGCTGCCCCCCGGCTCGCCCGCCGCCACCAAAGATATCGCCGAAGATGTCTTCGAAGATGTCGCTGAAGTTGCCGCCGCCTCCGCCGCCGAAACCACCGGCGGAGGCGTCCACCCCCGCGTGGCCGTAGCGGTCGTAAGCGGCCCGCTTGTTGCTGTCGCTGAGGACATCGTAGGCCGCCCGGGCCTCCTTGAACTGCGCCTCGGCCGCGGCATCGCCGGGATTTCGGTCTGGGTGGTGTTTCATCGCCAGGCGCCGGAACGCCTTCTTGATCGCTTCTGCCGAAGCGTCCCGGGGGACACCGAGCACTTCGTAGTAGTCACGCTGAGCCATGTTGAATCCTTGCGGGTTGCCGCGCCCGCCCGTCCAGGCCACGCGGGAACGCGCACGCCCGGAGTCCTCTCAGTGGTCTCCGGGCGTGCCTGATCGGGACAGGATGCCCACGACCCGAAGGCCGCGGCACCACTCTCGCTTACTCACTTCTTCTTGTCGTCGACCTCTTCGAACTCGGCGTCCACGACATCGTCGGACGCACCGGACTCGCTGCCACCGCCCGGCTGGGCACCGCCCGCCTCTCCCTCTGCCGCGCCGCCGCCGGCCTTGGCATAGGCCCGCTCGGCGAGTTTGCCGGAGGCCTCCGCGAGCTTCTGGCTCGCCGCCTCGATCGCAGCGACGTCATCACCCTTGATCGCGTCGCGGGTTTCGTTGATGGCGGCCTCGATCGCCGAACGCTCGTCGGCCTCGACCTGGTCGGACAGATCCTTCAACGACTTCTCCGCCGAGTGCACCAGGGCGTCCGCCTGGTTGCGCGCCGCGACCAACGCGTGGAAACGCTTGTCCTCCTCGGCATGGGCCTCGGCATCCTTGACCATCTTGTCGACTTCCTCGTCACTGAGACCCGAGGAGGCCTTGATCACGATCCGGTTCTCCTTGCCAGTGGCCTTGTCCCTGGCCGACACGTGCAGGATGCCGTTGGCGTCGATGTCGAAGGTCACCTCGACCTGCGGAACGCCGCGCGGCGCGGGCGGAATGTCGCTCAGGTCGAAGCGCCCCAGGGATTTGTTGGCGCTGGCCTGTTCGCGCTCACCCTGCAACACGTGCACGGTCACCGCGGTCTGGTTGTCGTCGGCGGTGGAGAAGACCTGGTTCGCCTTGGTCGGGATGGTGGTGTTCTTCTCGATCAGTTTGGTCATCACGCCGCCGAGGGTCTCGATCCCCAGCGACAGCGGCGTCACGTCGAGCAGCAGCACGTCCTTCACGCTGCCGCCGAGCACGCCGCCCTGCACCGCCGCACCCACCGCCACGGCCTCGTCCGGGTTCACGTCCTTGCGCGGCTCCTGGCCGAAGAAGCCCTGCACGGCCTCCTGCACCTTGGGCATGCGCGTCTGGCCGCCGACCAGGATGATGTCGTCAACCTGGCTTGCCGACAGACCCGCGTCCTTCAGGGCGATTCTGCAGGGTTCGATGGTGTGCTGGATCAGGTCGTCGACCAGGCTTTCCAGCTTCGCGCGGGTCACCTTCATCGCCAGATGCTTGGGCCCGGTATTGTCCGCGGTCACGTACGGCAGGTTGACCTCCGTCTGCTGGCTGGAGGACAGCTCGATCTTGGCCTTCTCGGCCGCCTCGCGGATGCGCTGCATCGCCAGTGGATCGTTCTTCAGGTCGATCCCCTGCTCCTTCTTGAACTCGCCCGCCAGATAGTCGATCAGGCGGTTGTCGAAGTCCTCGCCACCGAGGAAGGTGTCGCCATTGGTGGCCAGGACCTCGAACTGATGCTCGCCGTCCACCTCCGCGATCTCGATGATCGAAATGTCGAAGGTGCCGCCGCCGAGGTCGTACACCGCGATCTTGCGATCGCCCCTCTTCTTGTCGAGACCATAGGCCAGCGCCGCGGCGGTCGGCTCGTTGATGATGCGCTTGACGTCCAGACCCGCGATTCGGCCCGCGTCCTTGGTGGCCTGCCGCTGCGAGTCGTTGAAGTACGCCGGCACGGTGATCACGGCCTCGGTGACGGTCTCGCCCAGGTAGTCCTCGGCGGTCTTCTTCATCTTCTGCAGCACGCGCGCGGAGATTTCCGGCGGTGCCATCTTCTTGCCCCGCACCTCGACCCAGGCGTCCCCGTTGTCGGCCTTGATGATCTTGTAGGGAACCAGCTTGATGTCCTTCTGGACTTCCTTCTCCTCGAACCGACGGCCGATCAGGCGCTTGACCGCGTGCAGCGTATTCTGCGAGTTGGTCACGGCCTGGCGCTTGGCGGATTGCCCGACCAGCACCTCCCCGTCCTCGGTGAAGGCGACGATCGAGGGCGTGGTGCGGCCCCCTTCGCTGTTCTCGATCACCTTGGCCTGGCCGCCATCCATCACGGCGACACAGGAGTTGGTGGTGCCGAGGTCAATACCGATGATCTTTCCCATGGTTAAAGGCTCCTGGAATGAATTGGGTAGGCGCAGCGCTCGGCGTCCGGTCGCTGCCTGTCTGTGAGGGATATGGGGGACGAACCCGCGTTTTCAAGCATTGCCGTCGGATGGCGCTCGCGACACGATCACCATGGCCGGCCGCAGGACGCGCCCCTGCAGCAGGTAACCCTTCTGCATGGTGAGCAACACGGTGTTTGGCGGATGTTCGCCGCTCTCCTGGGTGGTCATCGCCTGGTGCCGTTCGGGGTCGAAGCGTTCGCCCGTGGGCTCCACCGCCTCGATTCCGAATTTTTCGAACGCCTTGTGGAAGGCCTTCAGCGTGAGTTCGGTGCCCTCGATGATGCTGCTGGCATCGTTGGTCTTGCGCGCGGCATCGAGGCCCATCTCGAGACTGTCGCAGACGTTCAGCAACTCGGCGGCAAACCGCTCCATCGCGTACTTGTGCGCGGACTCCAGCTCGCGCTCGAAGCGCCGGCGCTGGTTCTCCAACTCCGCCTGCGCGCGCAGCACCTGCTCGCGGCGCTGCTCGGCCAACTCCTCGAGTTCGGCCAGGCGGGCATGGACGTCCCCCGCATCTTCGGCATCTGCACCGGAAAACGCCGTCTCCGGTCCGCCTTCCGGCGTGCTACGGGTCGGATCGCTGTCGTGTTCCCCGTTCTCCCGCTGATTGGACATAGGTTCCTCTTGCTGGTTGAAGAATGAAATGCGAATGAAGCGACCAATGCCGCTTTATCATCGGGTCTTTGGGGGTTCGCCGCGGGAATTCAAGGCCGCGCCGAGAAGCCGAGCGGTGATATCGACGATCGGGATCACCCGGTCATAGGACATTCGGGTGGGACCCACCACGCCCAACACCCCGACGATCTCGCCGTCGACGCTGTACGGGGCGGTCACCACGGAGCAATGCTCGAACCACTCCAGCCCCGACTCGCGGCCGATGAAGATCTGCACCCGGTCGGCGCGGATGCACTGATCCAGGATGGCCAGGATCTCGCGCTTCTCGTGAAATGCCTCGAGCAGCTGGCGCAGCCGGTGGATGTCGGCCAGTTCATCGTAATCGAGGAGTTGCGTCTCGCCCGCGACGAGCATGTCGTCCGGTTCGTCTTCGCCGATCGCCCGCTCCCCGAGATCGATCGCGGCAAGCATCATCGCATCGAGGTCCCGCCGCACCGAGCGCATCTCCGCAAGCAGCTGACCGCGAACGATATGCAGACTCTGCCCGGCCAGATGGGCGTTCAGATAGTTCGCCATGTTCTGCAGTTCCGGCTGCAGGTAGTCGCGTTCCAACTCCAGGACACGGTTCTGCACCTCCTTGCCGTCGATCACCAGGATCGCAAGGACCCTGCGCTCGCTCAGGCGCAGGAACTCGATCTGGCTCAGCGCCACCTGCCGGTTGCGCGGGAGCCGCACCATTCCCGCCAGGCGGGTCACGCTGGAGAGCACGCTCCCCGCCGTGTCCAGCAGGTCCTGGGTCGAGGCTCCGGGGCTAAAACGGGACTCGATGGCCTCGACCTGTTCCCGGTTGGGCGCGCGGATCTCGAGCAGCGCGTCGACGAACAGGCGGTAACCCGCGGCGGTCGGGATGCGGCCGGCCGAGGCGTGCGGCGCATGCACCAGACCCATTCCCTCGAGATCGGCCATCACGTTGCGTATGGTCGCGGGGCTCACATTCAGGCCGCTGGTGCGCGCCAACGTTCTGGATCCGACCGGCGTCCCCTCGCGGATATAGCTTTCGATCAGTGTACGCAGCAGAGTACGCGCCCGGGAATCGAGTTGTATGTCCTGCATGTCCGTTCTCTTGTCAGCGCTTCAGTCCGCCGAGTGCCAATGCAGTCTATGCCAAGCCCCGGTCCAGTCAAGGCCGGATCTGCCATCTGCAGCCGAACGCCCGCCGACCGGGCCAATCCAGGGCGGATGCGTGTACCCGCGGTTTACCGGATAATGCCCCCATGCAACGAAGCTTCAGCACCATCGGACTCGTCGGCAAATCAGCCGATTCCCGCACCGCCCCACTGGTCGCGACCCTGCTGGACGCGCTGCGCCAGCGTGGCGCCGACGTGATCCTGGAACAGGGCATCGGGGGTTGCGTGAACCCCGGCGCCTTCAGGATCGCCGGCCTGGAGGAGATGGCCGAGCAGGCGGACCTGGTGGTCGTGATCGGCGGCGACGGGACCCTGCTGGCCACGGCGCGCGCGGCTGCGCTGCACGAGACCCCGATGCTGGGCATCAATCTCGGTCGACTGGGATTTCTGGTGGACGTCCTGCCGGACGATGCGGTGGTGGAACTGAACGCGGTGCTCGACGGGGCCTACGAGCTGGAGCCCCGGGCGATGCTGGAAACGACACTGCTCCGGGACGGCAGCCCGATCCACCAAGGGGTGGCACTGAACGACGCCGTTCTGCACGTGCAGAACGTGATCCGCGTCATCGAGTTCGACACCTTCATCGACGGACTCGACGTGGGCCGTCTGCGCGCCGACGGCCTGATCATTGCCACGCCGACCGGCTCCACGGCCTATTCGCTGTCTGCCGGCGGGCCCATCCTGACACCGGATCTCGATGCGATGATCATCGTCCCGATCTGCCCCCACAGTCTGAATCACCGCCCGCTGGTGGTCAGCGGCAGGGCGATCATCGAAATCAAGCTGAGCAGCGGCAGCCGCTCGCCGGCCCAGGTGGCGCTGGACGGCCAGAAGAACCTGGACTTCGCGCCGGGGGACATCCTCCGGATTCAGCGTCGGCCGCAGTCGCTGATGCTCCTGCACCCCCGCAACCACCATTTCCTGCGCATGCTGCGGTCCAAGCTGCGCTGGGGCGAGCATCCCTGACAGCGGGGAGCAGAGGCACGATGCTGCGGCACATCACCGTTCGAGACTTCGCCATCATCGACAATCTGGAGGTCGAACTGGGCGCCGGCATGACTGCGCTGACCGGCGAGACCGGGGCCGGCAAGTCGATCCTGATCGACGTGATCGGGCTGCTGCTGGGCGATCGCGCCGACGCCGCCAGCGTGCGCACGGGCGCGGACCAGGCTGATCTCAGCGCCGGTTTCGAACTGCCCCCGGAGCATCCGGCAGCGGCGTGGCTTCGGGAAAGGGCCCTGGCGGACAACCCGGGCGACGATGAGGGCGCGAGCGCCATCCTGCTGCGCCGCGTCATCACCGCGCAGGGCAAGAGCCGGGCGTGGATCAACGGCAGCCCGGTGACGATGGCCCAGTTGAAGGACCTGGGACAGTGGCTGGTGGACATCCACGGCCAGCACGCACACCAGCAGTTCCTGCAACGGCACGCCCAGCGCGCACTCCTGGACGGTTTCGTCGACCCCGGCCTGCTGTCCCGGGTGGCAGCGGCACATGGCGCCCTGCGCGCCGCCGGCGAGCGCCTGGAGGCGGCGCGGGCCCGACTCGCCAGTGCCGGCGACCGGATCGATCTGCTCCGGTTCCAGACCGCGGAACTCGCCGAACTCGCGCCGGTTGCAGGCGAATACGCGGAAATCGCCGCCGAACAGACCCTGCTGGCCCATGCCTCGGAGGTATTGACGGCGTTGCAGGCCGCACACGAGACCATCGACGCCGACACCGGCCTCGACCACGGCATCGGACAGGTCCTGTCGGGACTGCAGGAGGCGGCGCGGCACGACCAGCGGATCCATCCGGTGCTCGAACTCCTGGAGTCCGCGCGCATTCAGATGCAGGAGGCCGGCGACCAGTTGCGCCGCATGGCCGACCATGTGGAAATCAACCCGCAGCGTCTCGACGAGGTCGACGCCCGGCTCAGCGTCTATCTCCGGCTCTCCCGCAAGCATCGGGTGGAGGCCGACCAACTGGCCGACCTGCTGTACGGGATGGAGGAGGAACTGGAGGCGCTGGACGCCGGCGACGCGGCACTGGATGCCCTGGAACGGGAACTCGCGACCGCGAGCACCGCCTATGGCGAGGCCGCCGCCGCCCTGACCCGCGCGCGCGGCAAGGCGGCAAAGCGCCTCGATACTGCGGTCACAGAGGCGATGCAGGAACTCGGCATGCCGGGTGGCCGGTTCCACATCGATCTGGAAACCCGACCCGACGAAACAGGTCCGCACGGCCAGGACCGCATCGAGTTCATGGTCGCCGCCAACCCCGGAACCGCGGCCCAGCCCCTGGCCCGGGTCGCCTCCGGTGGCGAACTCTCTCGCATCGGGCTCGCGCTACAGGTGCTGGCGAGCGCCGAACAGGCGGTCGATACCCTGATCTTCGACGAGGTGGACAGCGGGATCAGCGGCGCGGTGGCAGAGGTCGTCGGCTGGAAACTGCGCGGCCTCGGTGAGCGCTACCAGGTCCTCTGCGTGACCCACCTGCCGCAGGTCGCGGCCCAGGCGCACCAGCAGATGCAGGTGACCAAGCACCGCGCACGGAATCAAACGCGCACGGAGATCTCGGCGCTGGACGCAGGCGCCCGCATCGAGGCGATCGCACGCCTGCTCGGAGGTGTGGCAATGACCGAACGCAGCCTGGCGCATGCACGGGAAATGCTGGAATCCGCCTCCGGCCGCAATCCCGATCCCGGCCTCGCCACCGCAGACCCCTCTTGATGCTTCACTCTTGTGTCTAGAAGGGCGTATTCACCACGAAGGACACGAAGACACGAAGATTTTTTTGGGTTGGTGGTGAGGGTGCGTGGAGTGGAATTCGAGCTTCGAGCGGACTCCTGGGTATTCCAATGGGTTTCTGATTAGCAAACTGTAGGTCGGGTTAGCCCAAAGGGCGTAACCCGACGGGCCTCGCACCTGAAAGGGCGGATTTACCACGAAGAACACGAAGACACGAAGATTTTTTTGGGTTGGTGGTGAGGGTGCGTGGAGTGGAATTCGAGCTTCGAGCGGACTCCTGGGTATTCCAATGGGTTTCTGAT
>PUOZ01000228.1 GCA_003553165.1 Thioalkalivibrio sp. | reverse complement strand
TTCCTCTCCACCGGTTGGCGAATTCGGCCGCGATGGCATAGAGCATCACGGATATTATCGGAAAGATCGAGGCGAACGCGATCAGGCCGAAGCCGTCGATCATCACGTTACGCCCCTCGATCTGGGTGGCCAGCCCGATACCGAGTGCGGTGACCAGCGGCACCGTCACCTCCGATGTCGTGACACCGCCCAGGTCGTAGGCCAGGGCCACGATGTATTTCGGCGACAGGAATGTCAGCAGGATCACCACCGTGTAGCCGGCCATGATGTAGTAATGGATGGAGTCCCCGGTGATGATCCGGTGCACCCCGATGGTGATCCCGACCGCTACCCCGACCGCGACCAGCAACCGGATCACGGTACCGTTGAGCCGGCCCTTCGCGGCCTCCTCGGCCTTCTGGCCGATCGCGATCAGCGCCGGCTCGGCCATGGTCGTCGCGAAGCCGATGGCGAAGGCAAACAGGTACACGAAGATCCAGCGATCCAGCCCAATCAGCTGTTCCGCCATGCTCTGCCCGATCGGGAAGAGCCCCATCTTCAGACCGACCACGAAGGCATACAGGCCGACGATGACCAGCACGAAACCGCCCATCACCTTGTGCACGTGGGCAATGTGCTTGCGGATCACCAGGTACTGGAAGACCAGAACCACGGTGATGATCGGCAGCACATCCCGGAACATGATCATGAGATCCCGGAGCATCCCCAGCAGGATGCTGCCCGCGACTTCTTCGACGACCTCGGTCACTTCCGGGTCCACTGCCTGCGCGATGCCGTTGGCGACCTCGCGGGCCTCGCCGAAGCTGTACACGATGATGCCGTAGATCTGCACCGAGATCATCGGCACCATCACCGCCAGGCCCACCAGGCCGAAACCATGGATCAGGGCATTGCGCCCCCGTATCGAGACCGCCAACCCGATCCCCAGCGCGGCGATCAATGGCACCGTGACGATATTGGTGGTCACGCCCCCGGAGTCGTAGGCCAGGCCGACGATCTCTTCCGGCGCGAAGAAGGTCACGAGAACGACCACGATATAGCCAATGATCATGTACCAGTGCAGGCTGTGCCCGAGCAGGATGCGCACCACCCCCAACGCCACGACCGCACCCACGGAACCCGCGACCAGCAAACGCAGCGTCAAAGCACTGATGCGACCCTCGCTGATGATCTCCGCCTGGCTGGCCACTGCGATCAACGCGGGCTCGGCGATCACTGCCGCGAAGCCCAGGCAGAAGCCGAAGATCATCAGCAGCGGGAGCGATCCCTTGCGTGCAAATTCGTTGGAAAGGTTCTTGCCGATCGGGAAGATGCCCAGCTCCAGCCCTTGCAGGAACAGCGCCACGCCCAGGACGACCACCAGCAGCCCCACCGCCATGGGTAGCCATGCATCCGGAACCTGCCGGATCACCAGGAACTGGAAGATGCCCACGACCAGGATGATCGGCAGCAGGTTGCGGAACGAGTGGTTCAGCAGACCGAGGAATTCCCGGAACTGGTTCACGGCTGCCGCATCATCCGCTCAGAAGATTGGCCGGGGATCGCTTCCGGCGCGAGCGCCTTCCAGCGGGGCATTCCGCGCGCGCCTTCCCGGCAGGCCATCGCACACGCCGCAGCCTCCATTCCTTCGGCCACCACGGTTCCCAAGAGTGTCGCTTGCAAGGCTTCCCCCGCCCGTTTTGACCCCGTTTTGAAGATACCATAAAGCCGATCTCGCCCCGCGCACCAGCGCCGGTACGCGTCGGGTTACGCTGCGCTAACCCGACCTACGGAGTTCGGGTGGAAAGATCGTAGGTCGGGTTAGCGTAGCCCGACGAAGGGGGACGGAACTCAGCCTAGATCTTCCTCGGAGATGGCGTGGCCCCAGCCCTGCTTGGCTTTCAGGTAGCGCCGGTTCCACTCGTCCACTCCGGCGAGGTGCTTGACCCGACGTGCATTCACCAGACCATGGGCTGCCAGATCCTCGAGCTTCTTCGGGTTGTTGGTCAGCAATCGGAACGGGCTGTCGCCCAACCGCCACTTGAGAATCGACGCCGCGTCGCCGAAATCGCGGGAATCGTCCGGCAGCCCGAGGCTCCGGTTCGCCTGGTAGGTGTTCTCGCCGGCATCCTGCAGCAGGTACGTGGCGGCCTTGGCCCAGAGGCCGATGCCGCGCCCCTCGTGCCCGGCCATGTACACCAGGTACCCCCCGGCAGGATCCTGCTGCATCTGGCGGACCGCCGCCGCCAACTGCGGGCCGCAATCACAGCGGCGCGAGCCGAAGACATCCCCGGTGAGACAATTCGAGTGGACCCGGACCAACGGCTCGTTGGAACGATCCGGATCACCGATCACCAGCAGGCTGTTGACCGCCATCGATGAGGTCAGGGAAGCGAACAGATGCTGACCACCCTGTTGCCGCAGTTCGGCCGCCAAGCCATCGACCCTGGCCAGTTCCGTACGTCGGACGAAGGCGTACCACTGCGCCGTGAGCGGCTCATCGGTCAACGCGATCGGCAACGGAATCGGCCCGAGCACCTCGAGCGCCGGCTCGGCCGGAATATCCGCCGAGGTCGCATCGATGATCTCGCCCGCGGCGTTGATCCGCGTGAGTTTGCCCTGCTCCAGCAGGCGGGTACGGACCGAAGGGTCGATATAGGTAAACATGCGCTGATTCGTCTCGCTCAGATCGGGGAACGGCCCGGTTGGCCGATTGGGAGCTTGTCGGACCTGGGCGATGACAGCGAACGCGATATCCCGCACATGCCGCAGATCAACCCGTATCCGAAAGACCTGTAGCATACCGAACCTGGCGCGGGGGTCCATTACCCCGACTCCATCAACCGCTGCCTTCGATACTGCAGCGGGCGCTGCTGTTGGAATCACGAGGGTCCGGGCCGTTCACGCTGTCGAACAACTGCGGCGAGAGGCGCTCGACGAGCAGTCCATGCTGCCAGGAGTACCGGGTCGACCCTGCGTGACCCGGCATCCCGTCCAGCGCAAATCAGTACGTGAGGACCAACGCGTCGAGCTGTTCCTTGGTGACGTCGTTCCAGCGCTCCAGGTTCCAGGCGTCAGCGCCGCCGACCCATGCCTTGAAGGTCGCGTGGTTGCGCTCGCGCTCGCTCGCATCCTCTCCCAGGTACTCGTACATGTTCCCCGGCTTGCCCTCCGGATGGTTGCTGCCGTCATCCAGGCGGCGCATCAGTGCGCCGGTATCGGGGTAGACCACGAACATGATCAGGTCGGCATAGGAATCCATGCGCGGGCCCTGGTTCATCTCCACATAACGATCCTTGTCCTCATCGAACTCACCCACATACGGTGACTGGGCACCGTGGCATGCAGCGCAGTGGTTCTCGAACAGAGGCGTTATATCCTCGCGGTAGGTCACTTCGTCCGCGAGTACGGGGGCGGCGACTGCCGACAGCGCGGCAGCGGTGAGGATCATGCGAAGACTGTTCATGGCTTGTACCCTGATTTGGATGATATTGGGATACCGCGGCGATTCGGTCCACCGCCGCAAGCTTCAGGCTAAGCCGTAGACCCCAGGCATTCAACCGACCCAGGCACTGTGGAATCGATCGATCCGCCCGCGTCAGTGCGACTCGATGTCGGCCGACGGCATGCCGCTCACACCGGAAGCCGCTTGCGGACAGCCTGC
>PUOZ01000163.1 GCA_003553165.1 Thioalkalivibrio sp. | reverse complement strand
GCGCTCATCGAGCCCCTGGTGAACACCCTGGCCTATCACTATCACGAAAAGGTCTGGGACCGGATCCGGGCCCGTGCCCCGGCGCAGCCCGCCGCCCTGCTGCAGGGTTGATGCCATGGCTGAAGACAGCCGGATCCGCGATGCGGCCAGAGCCGATCTCGATGCCGTGAATGCCGTGGTCGAGGCGGCAATCCACACATGGAAGCTGCCCGAGCGGGTCAAGCGCCTGGCCCTGCCGGTCTACCGGTACACTCCGGAGGACCTCGGGCACCTGCAGCTTCGAGTGCTGGAGCAGTCTTCCGGAATCGTCGCCGTCGCCGCCTGGGAGCCGGCCGACCCGCGCGACCTCCCCGGCGCGGGGTCGGGGATGTTGCTGCATGGCCTCTATGTCGATCCGGCGCGGCACGGGCAGGGCCTCGGCGCAGGTTTGCTGGACGACGCGTCAGGGGCGGCCCGGATGCGCGGTCATGAGGGCATTGTGGTCCGGGCGCAGGCCGATGCCGAAGGCTTCTTCGCGCGCCGCGGCTTCAAGCGCCTGCCGGTCCGGGACGAGGCGCGCGACTACGCGGCGCGGCTGTGGCTCCCGCTCTCCTGAGGGTTCTGGTCTGGTAATCTAGGGGGCTCTCCAATCCCTGAGAGGCGTCTCGATGAGCGATTCCCACGAATGCCGTGTTGCGGTCTTCAGCGCGCAGAAGTACGACCGCCTGTTTCTGACCCAGGCCGCGACCGACAGCAACGTCCAGTTCCATTTTCTCGAGCCCCGGCTGGAGCCGGATACCGTGATCCTGGCGCAGGATGCGACGGCCGTCTGCGCCTTCGTGAACGACCGTCTGGACGCCGAGGTGCTCAAGGCCCTGAAGGAGTCCGGGATCGACCTGGTGGCCCTGCGCTGCGCGGGTTTCAACAACGTCGACCTTGAGGCGGCAGAAAATCTCGGTATCCGGGTCGCACGCGTGCCCGCTTATTCGCCCAGCGCCGTGGCCGAGCATGCCGTGGCCCTGATCATGACTCTGAATCGCAAGACCCACCGCGCGTTCAACAGGGTCCGCGAGGGCAACTTCCTGCTCGACGGGCTGATGGGCTTCGACCTCAACGGCGGCACGGTCGGGATCGTCGGCACCGGCAGGATCGGCCGCACCTTCGGGCGCATCATGCAGGGCTTCGGCTGCGAGGTGGTGGGCTTCGACCCCTATCCCGACCCCGAGGTCGAGGAGATGGGCATCGAGTACCTGCCCTGGGATGCGTTCCTCAGTCGCTCCGACATCATCAGTCTGCACTGCCCGCTGACGCCGGAGACCCACGCCATGATCGACGCCGACGCGATCGAGCTGATGAAGCCCGGCGTGATGCTGATCAACACCAGCCGCGGCGCGATCATCGACACACAGGCAGTCATCGCGGGCCTGAAGAGCGGGCGCATCAGCAGCCTGGGCCTGGATGTCTACGAGCAGGAAGAGAACCTGTTCTTCAAGGACCTCTCCGATGAGGTGATCCAGGACGACCTGTTCCAGCGTCTGCTGACCTTCCCCAACGTGCTGGTCACCGGGCACCAGGGCTTCCTGACCCGGCAGGCAATGGAAGAGATCGCCCGCACCACCGTCGACAACCTGCGTTGCCTGAGCAACGACGAGCCCTGCCTCAACCGGCTGGTGTAGGCCCCGCCACGGCCTTGTGAGCGACGGGCGCCCCGCGCGCACCGGGCACCGGGCGTCGTGCCCATGGCCGACACGGGTGCGCCGTGGCCGGACACGTAGGAGCGACCTCCGGTCGCGATTCTCTGCCCGATCGCGGCCAGAGGCCGCTCCTACCAGACCGCCGCCCGATCGCGGCCATGACTGCCATGGCCCTGCACCACCGCTGGCGGATCGGTCCCTCGCCCCGGGAGCCCCGGTGTAAGCGTAGCCCAGGCTCAGACCGGCTTGCGGCGGATGGCGAGCGTGCCGGCGTCGCGGGCCGAGAAGGGCTTGCCCGGTCCGGGGCCGCGCCCGCGTCCGGCGGTCGGCCCGCCGAAGGCGTGTCGCTTCCGGTCCTGCGGAGCCTTGCCGCCCTTGGTGTGCGCCGGCTTGCCGAAGCGGGCGGGCTTGCCCGGGCGCGCGGTCCTGTCGTCCTGCGGTGGCGCCATCCGCACGCGTGGCACGGCCTTCTCGGCCTCAGGACGCCTGCCCGCGATCTCCGGTGTTTCCAGCGTCAGTTCCAGCTTGCGTTGGGCGACGTGGATGCGCGCCAGGCGGCGGATCGCGGCCTCGTTCAGCGTTGCCGGGAGGTCGACGTGGCTGTAGTGATCCATCAGCCCGATGCGGCCGATGTCGCCGCCGGATAATCCGCCCTCGTGCGTCAGCGCCCCGACGATCTCGCGTGCGCCGATGCCGTCCTGTCGGCCGACCGGCATGTAGTAGCGCACCATTTCGCCCTCGGGGCCGCGCGGCGGGCGTGCAGCGCGTGGGGCGGCAGGGCGGGATTCGTCGCGAACGCCCCGCGGCTCCCTGCCCTCGGCAGTCCGGGGCGGCCTGCGGCTGGTGTCGCGCTCGTGGCTGGTGCGGGTCAGCGGGTCAGCGGCCGCGTTGCCCGGCGCCAGCAGCGGTGTCATCTCGGTGGCCAACGCCACCAGGGCGCTCGCCAGATCGCGCTCCGAGGTGTTGCAGCGCGCGAGCAGCGCGTCGACCAGTTCGTTGTGCTGCCCGGAGTGCCCGGACGCCAGCATGGCCTCGACCCTGCCCGCGAAGCGGGCTTCGCGGCTGGCGGTCACGGCCTTCAGGTCGGGCACGGGCAGCGCCCGCACCGGCTTGCGGGTCAGGCGCTCGATTTCGTGCAGGATGCGGCGCTTGCGTGGCTCCAGGAACAGGATCGCGCGGCCCTTGCGTCCGGCGCGGCCGGTGCGGCCGATGCGGTGCACGTAGGCCTCCGCGTCGCCCGGGGCGTCGAAGTTGAAGACATGACTGATGCGCGGCACGTCGATGCCGCGGGCGGCCACGTCGGTGGCGACGATCACGTCGAGCCGGCCGTTGCGCAGTTCCGCGACCACGCGTTCGCGCTCCTTCTGTTCCATGTCGCCGTTCAGCGCCGAAACCGCGTGACCCATCGCGGCCAGCGCGTCGGCGATCTCCAGGGTCGCGGCCTTGGTGCGCGCGAACACCAGCGCCGCGTCGCGGTCGGTCTCGACCTCGAGCATGCGGCCGAGCGCCTCCAGCTTGTGGCGCTGATCGACCAGGCAGTAGACCTGGTCTATATCTGTTCCAGCCTCGTTGCCGGCACCGATGCGGATTTCTTCGGGATCGCGCAGGTGGCGGTGCGCGATGCGCCGGATCGGCGCCGGCATGGTCGCCGAGAACAGCGCGGTCTGCCGCTCCTTCGGGGTCTGCTCCAGGATCCACTCGATGTCGTCGATGAAGCCCATGCGAAGCATCTCGTC
Source organism: Thioalkalivibrio sp. (assembly GCA_003553165.1). Taxonomy (GTDB): domain Bacteria; phylum Pseudomonadota; class Gammaproteobacteria; order Ectothiorhodospirales; family Ectothiorhodospiraceae; genus Thioalkalivibrio. The sequence goes on along the minus strand of PUOZ01000163.1, from coordinate 249 downwards.
CGCCTCGTCGAGGACCACGAGCCGCAGCGCGTCAAGCTTCAGCGTGCCGCGCTTCATGTGATCGACGATCCGGCCCGGTGTGCCGACGACGATCTGCGGGCCCGCGTGCAGCCGACGCAGCTGCACGCCCATCGGCTGGCCGCCGTAGACGGGCAGGATGTCGATGCCGCGCATCGCCTCGGCAAAGCTGGCGAGCGCTGCGGCCACCTGGTTCGCGAGTTCGCGCGTCGGCGCCAGGACCAGCGCCTG